>NZ_CALAYQ010000150.1:0-4684 GCF_937894855.1 uncultured Zoogloea sp. | reverse complement strand
GGTGCCGAAATCCTTGGTCACCCCGCGGGCTTCAACGATAGTGCTTGCCAAGCCAGTTTCTCCAGTCGGAATGTTCGGGGCGCATGCGCGGCTTGGGATCCACGATGCTGGGGGCGCGCAGCAGCGGAAACTGCTGGCTGATGAGGCGGAGGGTCTGGATCGCCGGGCTGGCGAGCAGCAGCTTGACCATCGGGTGCTTCCACGACAGGCGATCGACCATGTCGTTGGCCTCGTAGGGCACGTCGCCGATGCCGTCGCCGTTGCGATCCCAGCCCACGTAGTTGCTCCAGTGGTTGCCTTCCTTGGCACCCCAGGTCTCGTCCTTCGAGGCGACGTATTTCACCTGCTCGCGGTTGGAGATGAAGTCGTTCTGCTCGACCACGTTGTGCTTGGAGCCGGCCCACAGGTGCACGCCAACCTGGTTATCCACCACCAGGTTGTTACGCAGGGTGTTGTATTCGGCGTCGTAGATGAAGAAGCCGCGCGCGTTGCCGGCGACGATGTTGTTCTCGACCACGGCGTCCTGGATGGTCCGCAGCATGATGCCGTGGTCTGAATTGCCCCAGGCGCGGTTGTTGCGCACGATCTGGTCGCGCACTTCCATCAGCGCGAGGCCGCCGCGGTTGTAGTAGGTGTCGTTGTCCTCCCACACGTTGTGGTAGGAGTTCATGTAGTGGGTGCCGTAGCGGCTGTGGTGCATCCTGTTGCCGCGGAACAGCGCCTTGTGGGAGACATCCACGTAGATGGCGTCGCGCACGAAGCTGATGTCGTTGCCGATGATCTTCGCGCCGGTGGTGTTGTAGAGCTGGATGCCGTTGCCCCGCTGGGACGAATCCAGATCGCGCTTGCCAGTGATGAGGTTGTGCTCGATCACCACATCCTCGACCTTCTCGATCCACAGCCCGAACAGGGTGTAGCTGAAATCGCAGTGGGCAACGCGGGCCCGGTGGGCGCCGGGCTGGAGGTAGATGCCGGCGTTCTGCTCGCCCAGATCGGCGCCCGAATCCGCAACGATCAGCCCTTCGATGGTGACGTCGGTAGCGATGACGCGGATGGTGTCGCCCTTGCCGCGACCGTCGATGGTGGGGCGGTCGATGCCGACGAGCTTGAGCGGCTTGTCGATGCGCAGGTTCTCGGGGTAATGCCCGCGGGCCACGCGCACGGTGTCGCCAGCGGCGGCATGGTTGATGGCGGCCTGGATCGACTCTCCCGGCTTGACGTCCCAGCTGGCCGCCTGGACGCCAGCAGCCGTTCCTGCGGCGAGGAGGGCCAGAGCAAGGCGGAGCGGGCGGAATGAAAGGGGCACGGCAACAGGCACGAGGAAGTCCGGATGGCGTGCAGTGTGCGGCGGAATGTCGCACCGGGCCTTGATTTGGGTGAAGTTGACCGGCTGACGATGCGGTCGGTAGCCCTCGGCCTGTCCTGCACCTGTAGGTCGGACTTTAGTCCGACAACGGTTGGTCGGCTCAAGCCGTGGTGTCGGACTGAAGTCCGACCTACAGGATGGGGGGATCTTGAAGTGGGTGCGAAAGCCGCTTTGTGTCCCGTGCGGGGGCCGCTTCAGTCAGGCTTCCCGAAGGAATGGGTGCTTTGCGGGCCGTAGCCCTCGGTCTGGCCTGTACCTGTAGGTCGGACTTTAGTCCGACAACGGTTGGCGGGCTCAAGCCGTGGTTTCGGACTGAAGTTCGACCTACAGGGTTGGGGGTGATGTGGGGGCGGCGTCAGTCGGCCGTTGTTGAGGAGCAGGAGAGGCGTTCGGGCAGCGCTTCCAGCGTTTTGAGGAGCGGCGCGTCACAGTGGGCTTGCAGGGCTTCGGGGTGGGTGTAGCCCCAGGCTACGCCGAGAAAGCCCATGCCCACCGCCCGGGCGGCGTCGGCGTCGCGGATCTCGTCGCCGATGCACGTGACGGCTTCGGGGGCGAGGCGGGTGGTCCACAGCAGCTCGCGGAGCTTGAAGCGCTTGCCGAACAGGCTGGTGCGGCAGTGCAGGTGCTGGAACAGCGCCAGGGTGTCGGCGCCCAGCACGGCGCGGGCGGCGTCTCGGGTGTTGGAGGTGAGGAGCGACAGGGCAAAGCCTTCGTCGTGCAGGCGACGCAGGGTGGCGTCGGCGCCGGGGAAGGGGCGGATGGCGTCGATGCGCGCAAACATCCGCCGGCGCATGTCCACCGCGAGGGTGGGCACCTTCCAGATCGGCACGCCCAGGTGGTCCATCAGCTGCCAGCTCGACATGCGGCGGATGCGCTGCGTGTCTTCACCGGCGAGGCTGCGAAAGCCGTGCTCCGCTGCCGCTTCGTCGAGACAGATGCGGAAGGTGTCGAAGGAGTCGGCGAGGGTGCCGTCGAGGTCGAAGACGACGAGCTTGCAGGTCATGGAGGCGGGGTTGGCTGCGGTGGAGCGGGGCGCAAGGATCGCTGTTTTTTGCGGGCTGCGCCAGCCCGGCCTGAAACGGGGGAGATGACGCTACGGCGCACCTTCCGGAAGGGCTCGCGCGCCAGTTGTGTCAGAAAATTCCTACGGACAAACTGTTCAATTCCGACACACATTTGGCTGGCTGCTGACAGACATGGCGTTCCACTGATGAAATCATCCACTCCACAAATCCGTCACCCCGCATGACCGGAAGCCTCGAAGAAGGCCGGCTGCGGGAGATGACATGGCTCGGGATTTCCCGGGTCAAGAAAGACGCGAGACGTGGAGGAGACAATCTTGACCAATCATGGCGATCCGTTGGTGTGTGTTCCGACGTGGGGTGCCGTCACATCCCTGTCGGAGGATCAACTGGCCCCCAGCGCGGGGGGGCGTGCATCTGGCCGCTACTACTTTCTGTTGCCCAGGCGACGCAGGAAACCGCGCAGCGCCAGCCAAAAGCTGGTGACCCTGTGCGCCTTCGGGCCTTTCGTCACCAGCGAGGCAGTGAACTTCATCCGAACCAGTGCCCTGTCACTGGGTTTGCTCTAGCCAGAATCATCCCTGCAGCAGCGCGCGCAGGGCGGTCGATGTATTTTTTCAAAAGAGATCAGCACCATGGACTTTACCCACACCCTGCAAGGATTTGCCGAAGTCGTCGCCATCAACGGGGATGCCTGCAAGTCGATCTATGGCGTCACCCTCAAGGCAACCGAGCGCATCTATTCGCTCAACACTGATTTTGCCCGGGCCCTCATCGAAAGCTATGCCGTCGGCGACACCGGCAGCGACTATCAGGAACAGCTTCGTACGCAGCTCCGTCAGTTTGAACGGGTGAGCGAGTATCTCCGCGATGTGAGCGAGGTCTTTGTTGCGACCCAGGCGGAAGTGTTCTCGCTGGGTTCGGCCAACGCCGAGGAAGTCACCCGCCGGCTCGCCGCCGAGGTGGAAAAGCAGTGCCTGTCGTCGGCGTCCGGTGGTCAGACGGCTTTCTCTGACGCGCTGCATTCGGCACTTAACGCCGCCAGTAGCACCTACGAGAAGCTGATCGGTACCTCCCGCGAGATCACCGAGGCCAGCCTCGGGGTGGTCGAGAAGGCCCGCCCGGGTACCGTGAAGAAAGCCGCGTAGCTTGGGTTGGTGGCCGTCGCGTCGCCGGCTGGGGGCGAGCGGCGACGCGACGGTTCGCCGCTCGCAGCACTGTTCCGGCCGGGGTCGCCCCGGCCGACCGACGGGCCTGCCGCTTGCCGGGCCTAGTCGAAAGCGTGACGGGAGGCAGTCATGGCGATGGACCTGCTCAAGTTCGCACATGAGGTCAAATGGCGGGACATGTCCCGGTCCGTTTGCACCGGCTGGCTGCGGAGCCTCTCGCTGCCCCAGCATCTGCTGCTCCTGGCCCTGACGCCGTTGCCTTTTCTGCTCGCGGCGTTTTTCATGGTGCATGAGGTGGAACCGAAGGCGTCCCATGAGCCCGCGAGGCTGGCCCGGGGAGTGGCCGCCGTGCGTCTGCTTGCCACCGCAGTGGAAGCCGGCGTGTACTTCCGCCGTCCCCAGCAACTTGAAGAGATTGTCGATGCCCTTGGTGACGCCGACAACGTGACCGCCCTGGCGATCTACGACCACAGCGGCCGTCCGCTGGTGGAGCGGGGCCGGGCGGCGGTTGCCACGCGGGAGCGGGTTCGCGCGGTGCGCACCGCGAGTTTCATCGACGAACGGGGCGGGCGGATGGCCTTTGCCGCGCCCGTGATGTCCATGCCGGCTGCCCGCGACGATGGCATTGGCGATGCCTTGTTCACCCTCGTTGAATCTCAGGCGTCAGGCTGGGTGCTGCTGGAATTCGATGCGCCGGCGCCTGTGTCGGCGGGCGATCAGCTGTTCCTGCGCCATGCCCTGCTGTCGCTGGCAGCGCTGGCGGGCAGCATCTACGTGGCGCTGCGCCTGGGCCACGCCTGGGCTGACCCGATGCTGCGGGTGGCCGAGGCGGTGAAGCGCGTGCGCGCCGGGCAGTGGGATGTGCGCCTGCCGGTGGATGCGGCCGGCCGCGAGATGCAGCAGCTGCAAGAAGGCATCAATGCGCTGATCGGCACGCTGGAGGGGACACGTCGCGCGGTGCAGGCCGGGGTCGATGAAGCCCGGGACCGCTTCGCCTATCAGGCCATGCACGACCATCTCACCGGGCTGCCCAACCGGCGGGCCTTCGACGAGGCGCTGGATGAGGCCGTGGCGGCGTCGCGGCGGGCTTCCGACCGCTGCGTGCTGTGCTTCATCGATCTGGATTT
>NZ_CALAYQ010000149.1:0-7072 GCF_937894855.1 uncultured Zoogloea sp. | reverse complement strand
TCTACGAGATCGGCGCCGGCACCAGCGAGATCCGCCGCATGCTGATCGGCCGCGAACTCTTTGCGGAGACCTGCTGATATGAGCGCACCCGCCCGGCCGCCCGAAGGGGGCGCGATCCCTCCCGTGGGGAGGATGTCACGCAGTGACAGGAGGGTCCTCCAATGACCGTCATCAAATCCAGCATCAACACGCGATCGAGCGAATTCCAGGCCAACGCTGAGGCGATGGGCAAGGTCGTCGCCGACCTGCGTGAGAAGGCCGCCCAGGTGTCCCTCGGCGGCGGCGAATCGGCCCGCGCCAAGCACACCGCCCGGGGCAAGCTGCTGCCCCGCGACCGGGTGGATCACCTGCTCGACCCCGGCACCGGCTTCCTCGAGATCGGCCAGCTCGCCGCCTACGGCATGTACGACAACGAGGCCCCGTCGGCGGGCGTCATCGCCGGCATCGGCCGGGTGAATGGCGTCGAGTGCATGATCGTCGCCAACGATGCCACCGTGAAGGGCGGCACCTATTACCCGATGACGGTCAAGAAGCATCTGCGCGCCCAGGAGATCGCCCAGCAGAACAAGCTGCCGTGCATCTACCTGGTGGATTCCGGCGGCGCCTTCCTGCCCAAGCAGGATGAAGTCTTCCCGGATCGCGACCACTTCGGCCGGATCTTCTTCAACCAGGCCAACATGTCGGCCGAGGGCATCCCGCAGATCGCGGTGGTGATGGGCTCCTGCACCGCCGGCGGCGCCTACGTGCCGGCGATGAGCGACGAGACGGTGATCGTCAAGAACCAGGGCACGATCTTCCTGGGCGGCCCGCCGCTCGTGAAGGCCGCCACCGGCGAGGTGGTGACTGCCGAGGATCTGGGCGGCGGCGACGTGCACACCCGCGTCTCCGGCGTGGCCGACCACCTGGCCGAGAACGACACCCACGCGCTCTCCATCGCCCGGCGCATCGTCAGCACCCTCAACCGCGTCAAGCCGGTGGGCCTCAACCTGGCGAGCAGCGAAGAGCCCCTGTACGACCCGTCCGAGATCTACGGGATCATCCCCACCGACACCCGCAAGCCCTACGACGTGCGCGAGGTGATCGCCCGCATCGTCGATGGCTCGCGCTTCGACGAGTTCAAGGCGCGCTACGGCACCACCCTGGTCACCGGCTTTGCGCACCTCTACGGCATGCCCATCGGCATCGTCGCCAACAACGGCATCCTGTTCGGCGAATCGGCCCAGAAGGGCGCCCACTTCATCGAGCTGTGCGCCCAGCGCGGCGTGCCGCTGGTCTTCCTGCAGAACATCACCGGCTTCATGGTCGGCCGCAAGTACGAGAACGGCGGCATCGCCAAGGACGGCGCCAAGATGGTCACGGCGGTGGCCACCGCCCAGGTGCCCAAGCTTACCGTGCTCATCGGCGGCAGCTTTGGCGCCGGCAACTACGGCATGTGCGGCCGCGCCTACAGCCCGCGCTTCCTGTGGATGTGGCCCAACAGCCGCATCTCGGTGATGGGCGGCGAGCAGGCCGCCAGCGTGCTCGCCACCGTGCGCCGCGACGGCATCGAGGCCAAGGGCGGCGCCTGGAGCAAGGACGAGGAAGAAGCCTTCAAGTCGCCGATCCGCCAGCAATACGAGGATCAGGGCCACCCGTATTACGCCACCGCCCGCCTGTGGGACGACGGCGTGGTGGACCCGGCCCAGACCCGGCGCATCCTCGGCCTGTCGCTCTCGGCCAGCCTGAATGCCCCGATCCAGCCGACCAAGTTCGGGCTGTTCCGAATGTGACATGCAGGTCGGTCCTGTAGGTCGGACTTCAGTCCGACAACTTGTGCCTGTTCCATCCGCGATGTCGGACTGAAGTCCGACCTACAGTCCGACCATAACGACCTCGAACTGCTGCGACCCACCGGAGATTGCGCACAAATGCACTTCGAAACCCTCGAAATTATCCGCGACGGCGGCATCGCCACCATCTGGATGAACCGTCCGGATGTCCATAACGCCTTCAACGAGGCGTTGATCGCCGAGCTCACCGCTGCCTGCCGGCAGCTCGATGCTGACGACAGCGTCCGCGTGGTGGTGCTCGCCGGGCGGGGCAAGAGTTTCTCGGCCGGCGCCGACCTCAACTGGATGCGCCGCGCGGCGGATGCGTCGGTGGAAGCAAACCTCGCCGATGCCCGCAAGCTGGCCGGGATGCTGCGGGCCCTGGCCGAACTCACCAAGCCGACCATCGCCCGGGTGCAGGGCGCGGCGCTGGGTGGCGGCATGGGCCTCGCGTCGGCCTGCGACATCTGCGTGGCCTCCACGGCGGCGAGCTTCGCCACCTCGGAGGTCAAGTTCGGGATCATCCCGTCGGCCATCAGCCCCTACGTGCTGCGCGCCATCGGCGCCCGCCAGGCCGGGCGTTATTTCCAGACCGCCGAGCGGATCTCCGCCGCCGAGGCCAAGGCGCTGGGCCTCGCCCACGAAGTGGTCGCGCCGGAAGAGCTCGACGCCAAGGTGGCCGGTATCGTCGCCGCGCTGATGCAGGGCGGGCCGAAATCCCAGGCCGCCGCCAAGGATCTTATCCGCGCCGTGGCCGACCAGCCGGTGAGTGACGCCGTGGTGGAAGACACCGCCCGCCGCATCGCCGAACTGCGCGCTACGCCCGAGGCAAAGGAAGGCCTCGCCGCCTTCCTCGACAAGCGCCCGGCAGCGTGGGTGCCGAACTGAATTCGCAACTTGAGGTAGGTCGGGTTAGCGCAGCGTAACCCGACATCGAGGGATCGGCCCCGACCACACCTCGCTGTCAGGTCGTCTGACGGCGGCCAGAGGACGACGGGGTGGAGTGAAAAGGCTGCAGCTGGAAGCGATAGCGCGTCGATGGCGTGCTTGGGGCGTCGGGTTACGCTGCGCTAACCCGACCTACGAAACTGGCCGCAGCAAACGAGACACACACAGATGTCGGACTGAAGTCCGACCTACAGAATCAGCAGCTTCGGGCACGCATGTGCCGGGGCGGGGGAGACAAGCATGTTCAACAAGATCCTGATCGCCAACCGTGGGGAGATCGCCTGCCGCGTCATCAAGACGGCGCGGCGCCTGGGCATCAAGACCGTCGCGGTGTATTCCGACGCCGACGCCGGCGCCCGCCATGTGCGCCTGGCCGACGAGGCCGTGCATATCGGCCCGGCCGCGGCCCGGGAGAGCTATCTCGTCATCGACAAGATCATCGCGGCAGCCAAGCAGACCGGCGCCGAGGCGATCCACCCGGGCTACGGTTTCCTGTCTGAGAACGAAGAGTTCTGCCACGCCTGCGACGCCGCCGGCATCGTCTTCATTGGCCCGCCGGTGTCGGCGATCCGGGCGATGGGCTCCAAGTCCGAAGCCAAGAAGCTGATGGAGAAGGCCCAGGTGCCGCTCACCCCCGGCTACCACGGCGACAACCAGGAGCCGGCCTTCCTCAACGTGCAGGCCGACGCCATCGGCTACCCGGTGCTCATCAAGGCCGCGGCCGGCGGTGGCGGCAAGGGCATGCGCCTTGTCGAGAAGAGCGAGGACTTCATCGATGCGCTGGCCTCCTGCAAGCGCGAGGCGGCGTCGAGCTTTGGCGACGACCACGTGCTGGTCGAGAAATACCTCACCCGCCCGCGCCACATCGAGATTCAGGTGTTCGGCGACACCTTCGGCAACGTGGTGTATCTGTTCGAGCGCGACTGCTCGGTGCAGCGCCGCCACCAAAAGGTGCTCGAAGAAGCGCCAGCCCCCGGCATGACGGCCGAGCGCCGCGCCGCGATGGGCAAGGCCGCGGTGGATGCCGCCAAGGCCGTGGGCTACGTGGGTGCCGGCACGGTGGAGTTCATCGCCAACCAGGACGGCACCTTCTACTTCATGGAGATGAACACCCGCCTGCAGGTGGAGCACCCGGTCACCGAGATGATCACCGGGCTCGATCTGGTGGAGTGGCAGCTCCGCGTGGCCTCCGGCGAGCCGCTGCCCCTGGCCCAGGAGCAGCTGGCCATCAACGGCCACGCACTCGAGGCGCGCATCTACGCCGAAGACCCGGCCAAGGGCTTCCTGCCTTCCACCGGCCGGCTGGTGCACCTGTCGCCGCCCGACGAGAACCTGCACGTACGCGTCGATACCGGCGTGGAGGAGGGCGACGAGATCAGCCCCTTCTACGACCCGATGATCGCCAAGCTCATCGTGTGGGACGTGAACCGCGACCGCGCCCTGGCCCGCATGCTCCAGGCCCTGGCCGAGTACCGGGTGGTGGGCGTCGCCAACAACATCGAGTTCCTGTCGCGCCTCACCGCCTGCCCGGCCTTTGCCAACGCCGATCTCGACACCGGCCTCATCGAGCGCGAGAAGGATTACCTCTTCCCCGAGCAGGTCGAGCCCGCCCGGGAAGCCTGGCTGGCCGTGGCCCTGGCCGATCTGCTGCGCGAACGCGAGCACGCCCAGGGCCTGGCTGCCCGCCACTGCGAACCCGATTCGCCCTGGCACCGGCGCGACGGCTGGCGCGTGAATTCGTCGCCCAGCCGCAGCAAGATCTACCGTCTGGGCGACGTGGAGAAGCACCTCACCGTCACCCATCGCGGCAACAGCTTTGATGTGGCCCTGGACGGCCGCGTGAGCCACATCTCCGGCACCCTCAACCCCCGTGGCCTGCTGCGGGCCGAGTTCGACGGCCTGCGCACCACCGCCACGGTGATCGTTGCCGGCGAGCGCCGTCACGTGTTTGGCCAGGGCCGGGCGTGGCAGTTTGCGGCGGTGGACCCGCTGCACCACGGCGGCGAAGGCGGCGGTGCCGAAGGCGGCCTGCTGGCCCCGATGCCCGGCAAGGTCATCGCGCTGGTGGCGGCCGAAGGCGCAACGGTCGAGAAGGGCGCGCCGCTCTTGATCCTCGAAGCCATGAAGATGGAGCACACCATCACCGCGCCGGCCGCCGGCACGGTCAAGGCCTTCCGCTTCGCGGTGGGCGATCAGGTGGGCGACGGGGCCGAGCTGGTGGAGTTCGAGGTGGCGGCCTGACGCGGCAAGGCCCGTAGCCTGAAGCGCAAGGTCTGGTGCGTTGCACCGCAAAGCCCCGGGCGCCGGGCGCAAGCTTCAAAGCCTTGCACCGCAAGGATAGGAGCCGGGGTTGCGAGGTTTTTCGGGATGGTCGCAAGGCTTTGAGCCTTGCACCCCGAGGCTTTGGGCATAGGCGGCAAGGCTTTTTACCTTGCGCGCAAGGCTGCGGGCTGCAAGCGCAAGGTTTATTGCCCGGGTCGCAGGGTTTCGCGCTTTGCGACCGAAGCATCAGGCTTCGCCCGCAAGGTTTCAGGGCGGGCGGGGCTGGCTGAAAAGCGTGCAGGCGAGGCTTTCTGCCCCGCCTGCACAGCGCAGAACCCGGATCGCCAGGCCTTGTGCCAGGCCTTTGCGCCATCGGGCGTTGCAGTACAGGTTTTTTTGTAAGGGACTGCAGCATTTTGCTGCGGTCGGATCAGGCGGATGAGCCGCGAAGACGGACGTTCGCCAAGCCGCACCTGCCAGGGCTTGTGCTTGCAGAGATCGGCAGATCGGGCATGTAGGTCGGACTTCAGTCCGACATCCACGCTCGAATCCGGCAACGGTCGTCGGACTGAAGTCCGACCTGCAAGTACCAGCGGTACAGCTGGCAGGTGCAGACCGAGAATCGGGTGTGAGGAGACACATGAGCAATCGACTGAGCTACGTCCACGGCGCGTCGGACAAGCCCCTGATCGGCCAGACCATCGGCCGTTACTTTGACGAAGCCTGTGCCCGCCACAGCAGCCGCGAGGCGCTGGTGGTGCGGCATCAGAAGGTGCGCCTCACCTACGGCGAGCTGCGCCAGAAGGTGGATGCCCTGGCCTGCGGCCTGCGCCGGCTGGGCCTCGCGCCGGGTGAGCGGATCGGCATCTGGTCCCAGAACAACGTGGAGTGGGTGCTGACCCAGTTCGCCACCGCCAAGGCGGGGCTGGTGCTGGTCAACATCAACCCGGCCTACCGCCGCAGCGAGCTCGAATACGCCCTCAACAAGGTGGGCTGCCGGGCGCTGATCCTGTCGCCCAGCTTCAAGAGCAGCGATTACCTGACGATGCTCGCC
The DNA here is from genome assembly GCF_937894855.1 of uncultured Zoogloea sp. Classification (NCBI taxonomy): domain Bacteria; kingdom Pseudomonadati; phylum Pseudomonadota; class Betaproteobacteria; order Rhodocyclales; family Zoogloeaceae; genus Zoogloea; species uncultured Zoogloea sp. Next base: position 1,000 of record NZ_CALAYQ010000149.1, on the reverse strand, counting down.
GATCTGGCGCCGGAGCTCTCCCACTGTGAAGCGGGCCTGCTACGCGCCCACAAGCTGCCCAGCCTGGAGATCGTGATCCGCCTGGGTGCTGAGCACAGCGCCGGCATGCTCAACTTCGACGACCTGTTCGTCAGCCCCGGCCGCGACGAGCTGGGCGAGCTGGAAGAACTCGGCGAGCGCCTGCAGTTCGACGACCCGATCAACATCCAGTTCACCTCGGGCACCACCGGCAACCCCAAGGGCGCCACGCTCTCCCACCACAACATCCTCAACAACGGCTTCTTCGTGGGCGAGGCGATCCGCCTGGTGCCCGGCGACCGGGTGTGCATCCCGGTGCCGCTGTACCACTGCTTCGGCATGGTGATGGGCAATCTGGGCTGCCTGACCCACGGCGCGACCATGGTCTATCCCGCCGAGGCCTTCGAGCCCCTGGCCGTGCTCGAGGCCGTGGCCGAAGAAAAGTGCACCGCCAGCTACGGCGTGCCCACCATGTTCATCGCCCAGCTGGACCACCCGGAGTTCGCACGCTTTGATCTCTCCAGCCTGCGCACCGGCATCATGGCCGGCAGCCCGTGCCCCATCGAGGTGATGAAGCGCGTCATCGACAAGATGAACATGGGCGAGGTGACCATCGCCTACGGCATGACCGAGACCTCGCCGGTGAGCTTCCAGAGCGGCACCGACGACCCGATCGAGCGCCGCGTGTCCACCGTCGGCCGCGTGCAGCCCCACTGCGAGGTGAAGATCGTCGACAACGAAGGCCGCATCGTGCCCCCCGGCACCCCGGGTGAGCTGTGCACCCGCGGCTATTCGGTGATGCTCGGCTACTGGGGCGACGAGGCCAAGACCGCGGAAGCCATCGACAAGGCCGGCTGGATGCACACCGGCGACATCGCCACCATCGACGAGGAAGGCTTCTGCAACATCGTCGGGCGCATCAAGGATATGGTGATCCGCGGCGGCGAGAACATCTACCCGCGGGAGATCGAGGAATTCCTCT
>NZ_CALAYQ010000148.1:0-43682 GCF_937894855.1 uncultured Zoogloea sp. | reverse complement strand
TCATCGCCCTCGACCACGACGGCGCCCCCGGCCTCTCCGGCGACTTCGCCCACCCCGAAAGCCTCGCCGCCACCGTGCGCGATGTGGCCCCCGACCTCATCGTCAACGCCGCCGCCCACACGGCAGTGGACAAGGCCGAGAGCGAACCCGAACTCGCCCGCGCCATCAACGCGCTGGCCCCCGGCGTGCTCGCCCGCGAAGCCGCGGCCCTCGGCGCGCTGCTGGTGCATTACTCCACCGACTACGTCTTCGACGGCAGCGGCAGCGCGCCCTGGACGGAAGACGCGCCCACTGGCCCGCTGTCGGTGTACGGCGCCACCAAGCTGGAGGGCGAACAGCTGATCCTCGACAGCGGCTGCCACCACTTGATCTTCCGCACCAGCTGGGTGTACGCCGCCCGCGGCGGCAACTTCGCCAAGACGATGCTCAAGCTCGCCGCGGATCGCGACGCGCTCACCATCATCGACGACCAGCACGGTGCCCCCACCGGCGCCGAGCTGCTGGCGGACGTCACCGCCCACGCCGCCCGGATGACCCTCGCGAACCCGGCGCTCGCCGGCACCTACCACCTCGCCGCCGGCGGCGAGACCACCTGGCACGGCTACGCCCGGCATGTGATCGAGTTCGCCCGCGCCCACGGCGTGGCGATCAAGGTTGCCCCGGACGCCATCCGCCCGGTGCCCACCAGCGCCTTCCCCACGCCCGCCAAGCGCCCGGCCAACTCCCGCCTCGACACCCGCAAGCTCCAGCAGGCCTTCGGCCTCGTGCTGCCGGCGTGGCAAAGCGGGGTCGAGCGGATGCTCACCGAGATCATCTGAGGCAATGGGCGATGGGAAATGGGGGGAATGGGAAGTGGGCGGGAGACCGCACGAACGGCTGGATGCGTGGCGGCAGGGCATGCTGCTCGTGAAGGCCGTCTATGACGTTTCCGCCCGCTTCCCCGGTGATGAACGTTTCGGGCTGACCCAGCAGATGCGCCGCGCCGCCGTTTCCATCCCCAGCAACATCGCCGAAGGCGCTGCGCGCAGTGGCGCAAAGGAATACGCCCACTTCATCTCCGTTGCCCGTGGCTCGCTTGCCGAACTGACCACGCAGATCCAGATCGCCAGGATGCTTGGCTATCTGGACGACACCACCGAAATCCTGAACCTTACCGACCACGTCGGCCGTCTGCTGACGGGTCTCTACCGAAAATGGAGCGCCCAATGAGCCCCCTACTTCCCACTTCCCACTCGTCCCTTACCCGAAAGGGCATCATCCTCGCCGGTGGCTCCGGCACCCGGCTGCACCCGGCCACGCTGGCCGTCTCCAAGCAGTTGATCCCGGTCTACGACAAGCCGATGATCTACTACCCCCTCAGCACCCTGATGCTGGCGGGGATCCGCGACATCCTCATCATCTCCACGCCGCAAGACACGCCGCGCTTCGAGCAGCTGCTGGGCGATGGTGCCCAGTGGGGCCTCAATCTCAGCTACGCCGTCCAGCCCAGCCCGGACGGCCTCGCCCAGGCCTTCATCATCGGCGCCGACTTCGTGGGTAACAATCCCAGCGCCCTGGTGCTCGGCGACAACCTCTTCTACGGCCATGACTTCGCCAGCGGGCTGCGCGCGGCCAGCGCCCGCGCCGACGGCGCCACCGTCTTCGCCTACCCGGTGCATGACCCGGAGCGCTACGGCGTGGTCGAGTTCGACGATAAGGGCCAGGCCATCAGCCTCGAAGAGAAGCCCAAGGTCCCCAAGAGCCGCTACGCCGTCACCGGGCTGTACTTCTACGACAACCGCGTCGTCGACGTGGCCCGCAACATCAAGCCCAGCGACCGCGGCGAGTTGGAGATCACCGACGTGAACCGCCAGTACCTCGAGTGGGGCGCGCTGGATGTGCAGGTGATGGGCCGCGGCCACGCCTGGCTCGACACCGGCACCCACGAAAGCCTGCTTGAAGCCAGCCTCTTCATCCAGACCATCGAGAAGCGCCAGGGCCTCAAGATCGCGTGTCCGGAAGAGATCGCCTGGCGCGCCGGCTGGATTGGCGCCGAGCAGCTCCAGAAGCTCGCCGCGCCGCTGGCCAAGAACGGCTACGGCCAGTACCTGCTGCGCATCCTCGACGAAAAAGTCTTCTGACCAAGGTGTTCCGATGAACGTCATCCAAACGGCCATCCCCGACCTGCTGATCCTCGAACCCAAGGTCTTCGGCGACGCCCGCGGCTTCTTCATGGAGAGCTTCAACGCCAAGGCCTTCCAGGCCGCCACCGGGTTCGACGTGGCCTTCGTGCAGGACAACCACTCCCGCTCGGCCAAGGGCGTGCTGCGCGGCCTGCACTACCAGATCGAGCAAGCCCAGGGAAAGCTCGTGCGCGTCACCCGCGGCAGCGTGTTCGACGTGGCGGTGGATCTGCGCAAGTCGTCGCCCACCTTCGGCCAGTGGGTTGGCGTCGAGCTCTCTGAAGAGAACAACCGCCAGTGCTGGATTCCGCCGGGCTTTGCTCACGGTTTCCTGGTTACCAGCGACTCGGCGGATTTCCTCTACAAGACCACCGACTACTACGCGCCGCAGTTCGAGCGCAGCCTGGCCTGGAACGACCCGACCGTGGGCGTAGAGTGGCCGCTGCACCTGCTGGACGGCGCGCCGCTACTGTCGGCCAAGGACGTGGCCGGCAAGCCGCTCGCCGAGTGCGAGACCTTCGCCTGATCCGGCCCTGGCTTTCGGGGCCGCCTGCGCCAATCTGACAATTATTTCTTCGTCTTGCCCAGGCCGGGCGCGCGATAATGCGCGCCTGTCATTCTGCCCGTGGAGCCCCGCATGTCCCGTTCGCTGATCTACCTCGTTGCCGGCGCGCGTCCCAATTTCATGAAGATCGCCCCGATCGTTCGCGCCCTGCAAGCCCGGGCCGACCGCTTCGAGTTCAAGATCATCCACACCGGCCAGCACTACGACCGGGAGATGAGCGACGTCTTCTTCGACGAACTGGGCATCCCCAAGCCGGATTACCACCTTGAGGCCGGCGGCGGCAGCCACGCCACGCAGACGGCCAAGATCATGGTGGCCTTCGAGGACATCTGCCAGAAGGCCCGCCCCGACTGCGTGCTGGTGGTGGGCGATGTGAACTCCACGCTGGCCTGCTCCATCGACGCCAAGAAGCTCGACATTCCGGTGGCCCACGTGGAGGCCGGCCTGCGCAGTGGCGACATGCGCATGCCCGAGGAGATCAACCGCCTCGTCACCGACAGCATCTCCGACTGGTTCTTCTGCACCGAACCCGCTGGCGTGGATAACCTGCTGAAGGAAGGCAAGGCCCAGGACGTGGTCTTCCACGTGGGCCACGTGATGGTCGACAACCTGCTCTTCCAGCGCGACAAGCTCGACGCATCCGACAAGTCCGGCATGGAAACCGAGGCCATCAAGGCCAAATACCCCAGGTACGGCGTGGTGACGCTGCATCGCCCGTCCAACGTGGACGACGAAGCCAACCTGCGCGGCATCGCCGGCGCCCTGCGTCAGATCGCCGCCGACCTGCCGCTGATCTTCCCGGTGCATCCGCGCACCCGGGGCAACCTCGAAAAGTTCGGGCTGGACCTGGGCCCCAACGTGGTGCTCACCAAGCCCCAGTCGTACATGGAATTCCTCAACCTGTGGAAGGACGCCGCGCTGATCATGACCGACAGCGGCGGCCTGCAGGAAGAAACCACCGCCCTCGGCATCCCCTGCCTCACCCTGCGCGAGAACACCGAGCGCCCGGTGACCATCGACGAAGGCAGCAACGTGCTGGTGGGCACCGATCCGGCGCGCATCCTCGAAGAAGCCGCCAAGGTGCTGGCCGGCCAGGGCAAGCACGGCTGCCGCCCGCTGCTTTGGGACGGCAAGGCCGCCGAGCGGATCGTCGCCGATCTGGATCGCCTGCTGCCCTGAGGTTGCCAGCCCCGTTCAGGGGTGTTGTATTTGAAACGGCGGATGTTGCGAGTGCAACGTCCGCCGTTTATACGTTCAGGCGATTCAAACGAGCGCGATCCTGTAGGTCGGACTTCAGTCCGACAGCGCGCGTCCCGTCAGGCACCGTTTTGTCGGACTGAAGTCCGACCTACAGGGCCGCCGGCGCTCCTCACGCCTTGTGCAGCCGCACGTCCACCTCGCCGATGCGCCCTTCGGGTTCCGGCGCGCCGAGGGTGAGGCCCAGCTCCAGCTCGCCCCGCACCACGCAGCGGGCCACGCCCAGTTGCCAGCCGGGGGCCGCCGGATCGAGGCCGCGGGAGATGCCGGCGAGGTTCACCTGCGGCTTGGCGAGACGCAGGGCGAGGCGTGGCGGGGCGCCTTCGAGCTCGATCACGTTGATCTCCGCGAATGCTGCCAGCACCGCCGCGAGGCTGGTGGCGAGGAGCGCGTCGGCGGTGGCGATGTCCCTCGCCCAGGCGCGCAGTTCCAGATCGATCCAGCCGCTGCGGCGCTCCCGGTAGCCTGCGCTGGGGGCGCCGCGGGTGCGCGCCTGCACCGGGCCGGGCGGTTCGCGGAAGAAGCGCAGGGTGCGGCCATCCAGCAGATACGCGTCGCCGCCCGCCACGATGCGGCCCGGCGGGCAATGCACCTCGGCCACCTCGCCGGGGGCGTCGTCGGGCAGGGTGAAATCCAGTGGGTGGCCGGGCGTGGCGGTGAGCGTGCCCTGCCAGCCGAGGAAGGCCGGGTCGCGGATCGGCGTGTCGTCCGGTGCTGCAGGCGGGTCGAATTCGAGGCGCAGGGCGAGGAGGGCGACGCGGCTGGCGGCGCCATTGGGCGCGCTGGCGGGGCCGGTCTGAATGTCCTGCCCCGGCGGCAGGGCGGCGGTGAGGGCTGGGTGCAGCAGCTGTTCGAGGGGGCCAAGCATGGGTCAGGGTTCCGGGTCGAGCACGCCGGCCTGGACTTGCAGCCACGGGGCGGGTGCGGGGGCGTCGAGAGGTAGCCAGGGGCCGTTTGCGCGGCGATGGAAGGCGCCGTCGACACCGGCGGGGCGGTGGTCGTCGGCGTACCACAGCAGGCTGCCGTGGTCGATGCGGCACACCAGCCACCAGGCTTGGCCGGTCAGCAGCTGGGGCGCCGGCAGGCGGCTGGTGGCCCAGCGGGGTTCGGCTTCGTCGTCGGCCGCCACGGCAAAAGGCCAGCGGACGATGGGTGCCTCCGCCGGGCTGCCGTGGCTGTCGGCATGCAGGCTCAGCTCGCCGCTCGCCGCGTCGCCGGGGGGGCGCAGGTGCAGGCTCACGCTGGAAAGCTGCACGCCCTTGGGCAGCGCCGCGAAACGCTGCCCGGCGGCGTGGTCCGCGTCGCACAGGCGGGCGACGCGGGGGGTGCCGGCGGCGGGCGCCAGCAGGTCGCGCTCGCCGGGGCGGGGCTTGTCGGGCGGTTCGGGCTGGGGCGCCGGCGGCGTGGTGGGCTTGGGCGGGGCTTCGAGCTCGGCGATGAAGCTGACGCGCAGGGGCTGGGCGTTGGCGGTGGCGATGGTGAGCGGCACGGCGGTCGCTGCGGGGTGGTCGGCCAGGTAGCGGTTGATCGCCCGCACGAGGCCATCGACCGCGAGCCCGACGCCGGGCACCGGGCCATCCGGGCTGAAGAACGGCGGATCGTCGCCTACCGCCACGCTGACGAGGCAGGGCTGTTTTGTGAAGCGCACGCCGACGCGCCGGCCGGTGAGGCTGCCGGGGATGAGCACGCCGGTGCGTTTTTCGGCGGCGTCGCCCTCGATGAGCATCTCGGCCATCAGGCGCGACGCGCACTGGGCGGGAAAGCGTTGCTCCGGCCCGGCGGGCAGGGTGTCGAGGGGCTGGAGCGGCAGCCAGGTGCCGCGGCTGAACACCCGCAGGCGGGCGCCGGTCTTGCGCGGCGGGGTGAGCGCGCCGGCGGCGGGCGGCGAGGCGTCGAGGTGGATGCCCACCAGGGCGCGGGTTTCGCCCCAGTCGGCGCTGGCCCACAGCCACGGGGCGTCGGCCTTGCCGGCCATCGGGCCGGAGTCGGCGGTGAGGGCCGGATACTCCAAGGCCAGCTCGCCGCTGTCGGCGGCGGCGAGCACCAGCTGCGCACTGGCCAGCCGGCGCCCGGCGGGCAGCACGATGCGGCAGGCCAGCCCGGCGGCGGCGTTGAAATCCCGCCCGGTGGCGGGCTTGCCGTCGGGGGCGAGGAGGGTGGCGGTGTCGGCCACGGCGGTGGGCGGTCTAGCGGGCGACGAGGCGCGGGCCGGCGGCTTCGCCGGTTTCGGCTGGCGGGGTCTCGGCGGCGAGGATCTCCTCCAGCACCTGGATGGCGCCGCTGATGCGCATGAGGGTGGTGCGCAGGTCCTCCTCCTTCTTCTGGAGGTCGGCCATCACGCCGAGGCCGGCGTCGTATTCGCTGCGCAGTTCGGCAAGGCGGGCTTCGATCTGTTCTTTCATGGCGGTTTTCCGATTGGGGTCAGCGGAGGAAGACGAAGACGTCGATGAGGCCGGTGTCGCCATCGAAATCGGCCAGGGCCTTGCCGATGGTGCAGCCGGTGGGGTTGTCGCCGGCGCGCATGGCGTGGCCGGGGAGCGATGCCGGCACCAGCAGGTTGCCCTTGCGGATCGGGCCGTTCTCGGCGCACACCTTGCACGGCACGCGGCCGGCCAGGGCGATGGGCTGCTCGCCGGCGATCCGCTCGTGCTGGAGGGCGTCGGCGCCCAGCAGCATGCCGGGCTCGGTGGACACGACGCCCAGCACCAGCGGGTCGTGGGGCTGGCGGCAGCGCTCGACGCCGCTGCCGTCGGCGGCAAGGCTCACCACGTCGCCCGGTTCGATGGCTTCGAGGGTGGCGAAGTTTTCGGCCAGATCGCGGGCGCCGGTCTGGATGGCATTGCGTGCCCAGATGGTGGCTTCGGCCTCGATGTCCCAAGTGTGGATGCCGCCGCCCCAGCCGGCCTGGCGGGCTTTGGGCGAATAGCCGCGGGTGCCCAGGTTACCCGAGATGGTCACGTCGCCGGTGATGACCTGGTTGCCGGCGAAGGTGTTGGCGCCGCGGGTGGCGAGCTCGTTCCAGGCGGAGTTCTGCGCGGCAGTGAGGCTGCCCGAGGCCATCTTGCGGAAGAACAGCCGGTCGTTCTCGGTGTAGCTGGCGCCGATCTGCAGCTGGTGGTTGTTGGCGGTGTTGCTGTGTCGGCAGACGATCAGGTGGGTCCACGGGTGCGTGCTGTCGGGCACGTCGCCGGTGAGCTCGGCGCCGCCGTTCTGGTAGAAACCGGACTTGAGCGGCATGCCGAAATCTCCCGGCAGGCCGGTGGCGTTGAGGGAGCTGGCGTAGCCCAGCAGGGCGCCGCCTTCCACGTCGAGCCGGGCGCCCGGCCGGGCGATGCCGATGCCCAGGTTGCCGTTGGTGTCGAGGCTGAGCCCGGTGGCGGTGCCGGTTTCGCCGGTGGGCGAGAACTGGTAGCCCACGTTGCCGCTGGCGACGACGAAGGATTTCACGTCGAGGAAGTAGCGGGTGTCGGGCGAGACGATGCGCAGGCTCGATTTGTTGCCGTCCCAGCCGCGGTCGTTCTGGGTGCTTACCTCGAGCCGGGCGGTGGGGGTGGCGGTGCCGACGCCCACGTCGCCGCTGGTGGTGAGCTTCGCGCCGGAGAAGCTGGCCAGCGCGGCGCGGATTTCGGCGAGCTGGGCGGTGCCGGTGACCTTGAGGGGGCCGCCGACGGTCAGCTCCTTCATGGCGTACCTGCTGTCCGGGTCGAGCTTGCTGGCGTCGATGGCCTTGTTCTGGATGGCGTCCCGGGGCAGCGGGGCGCCGAAGCCGCCGGTGTGGTTATGGGCGGCGATGTCTTCCTGGGCGCGGATCTGGACTTCGTTCCATTCGTCGGCGCGGATGATGTCGCCGGCGGTGCGTTTGACGTAGGGGGTGGGGCGGTCGGCCATGGTGGGTCTTCCTCAGGGGTGGGCCGGCAGCGCGGCGCGCAGTTCGTCGATCATGGCCTGTTGCTCTTTCACGGCCTGGACGAGCAGGCCGATGACCGCCGCCGGGTTGATGCCTTTCCAGCCGTCGGGGCCTTCGGCGACGGCGTCGGGGAGTACGGCCTCGAGTTCCTGGGCGATCAGACCGACGGAGCGGCCGCCGCTGCGCCAGTCGAAGCGCACGCCGCGCAGCTTGCAGAGGGCGGCGGTGGCGTTTTCGAGGACGCGGACGTTGTCCTTCAGGCGCAGGTCGGAGCCCGTGAAGCCGCCTTTGGTGCACCACATTTCGCCGGCCGCGAAGCCGCCGTAGTAGCCGGTGTTGTCCACGTTGAACAGGCGCAGCCAGCCGTCGTTGCCGTGGGCGTCGCCGACGGCCGACATGCGCCATTTCTTGCCCAGGCGCAGCACGTCGGTCTGGAGCACGCCGTCGTTCACGTTGAGCTGGAAGCGCGTGTCGCCGGTGCGCGCGTTGACGATGTTGAGGCTGTGGGTGACGCTCAGATAGCCTTTCTCGGGGGCGCTGGGTTCGTCGCGCTTGTTCCAGATGGCGAACTTGGGCGTGCCTGCCGGGGGGGCGTCGACGGTGTAGTCGAGCACGAGCGCGCCATTGACCTCCAGGCGGTCCCAGACGGAAACACGCCGCCCCAGGCCGGCGCTGCGGTTGCCCATGAGCATCAGGGTCTGGTACTTGTCGGTGTCGTTGCGGATCTCGGCTTCGCCGGGGCCCAGGGCGGGGGCGGTCGTCGTGCCCGTGCGTCCCGACGCGGAGATGCGCAGGAGGCTCTGGCTGGGAAACAGGTCGAGGATCGGAAGGCCCGGGTCCTGCTTGATGCCCAGGCGCAGGCGCATCTCGCCGCCGACGATCAGGCTGAGCGGGTGGGCGCTGCGGGTGCCGACGATCAGGCCCGCGTCGGCGCCGTAGATGCCGGCGCCGTGGGCCATCACCCGGCCGTCCACGCCGCCGGCGCGGATCGACAGCTTGGCGTGGGCGCCGCCCAGGATGTCCACCACGCGGCTCCAGCCTTCGCCGTTCTCGGGGGCGTCGGTGCCCACCGCGAGATCGCCGCTGAGACTGGCGAGGGTGGCCTGGATGTCGGCGAGCTGGGCGGTGCCGCTGACCTTGAGGGGGCCGCCCACCGCGAGGCCCTTGAGGGTGAGCCGGCTTTCCGGGTCGACCTTGCTGCCGTCGATGGCCTTGTCGGCGATGCCGTTGCGGGGGATGCGGGTGCCGTCGCCGGTGTGGTCGTGGCTGCGCAGCTCGGTGCGGGCGCGCACCTGGATCGCGTTCCAGTCGGCGGCGAGCATGATGTCGCCGGGTTCCTTGCGGATGTAGGGGGTCGGGGTGTCGGCCATCAGAAGATCACCTCCCAGCTGAGCGTCATCTCCAGGTTGCCGGCGCGGTTGACCACCGGAAAGGTGACGCGGTTGTAGAGCACGGGTTCGGCGCCGGTGACGCCGACCAGGATGCCCGCCTCCTGGAGCGGCTGCGGGTCGGCGTTGCCGGTGGGCGGCAGGGTGGCCACCACCCGGGCGACGATGCGCTGCTGGCCTTCGTAGTCGCCGGGGGCGACGCTGGGCACGGTGGCCGGTGCGGCCACCACGAAGTCGCCCAGTTTGGTGTCGGCGATTTCGGCGCGGGTGCCCGAGCGGCCCACCGCGATCTGCAGGTCAGGGCTCTGGGCGGTGCCGGTGAACAGGCGGGCGAGCAGGGTTCTGCCGGCGTCGGTGATGAGGTTGTTCACCCGGCGGGCGTCCACGAGCCGGCCGCTGGGGTCGCGCAGTTCGATGGATAGGCGTCCGGCGAGACCGTGGGATTCGTGCATCGGCATGGGGTCACTCCTTCGATGGGGCGGGCTGGAGGGCGGGCGGCGAGGGCTCATCGGCTGTGGCTCCAGTCGAGGCGGGTGGTGTCGAACACGCCGCCAGCGGAGAACTGGCCGTCGGCGCTGTCGTGCACATCCCGCAGGGTGGTGGCGAGGGTGAAGCGCAGGGGGCCGTCGGCGGGGGCGGCGTCTTCGGTCCAGCGCTGGCCGGTGGCGAGGCCCAGGCGCTCGGCGCCGTCGTGGGCGTCGCGGCGGGTGGGTTCTGGGAAGTCGATGCTGGCGCGCACGCCGGCGGCGGTGGCCCGGGCGATGTCGTCCCGCAGGAGCGGCAGCGCGCCCCGGGCGGCGGCGGCGGCAACCCATTCGTTGCGCGGGATGCGCAGCCGGATGCTGGCCGGTGGGCGGGTCATCCAGTCGAGGCGCAGGCTGAGGCGTGGGGTGTGGGCGGTGTCGGTCTCGGTGGTGCCGCCGGTGTCGGTCTTGTTGAAGGATTCGAGCAGCACCGAGGCGTAGCGGGCGTCGCCCTCGCCGATGGTGCCGTCCAGCAGCGCGAAGCGCGTGCCGTCCAGGTCGTCGTGGCCGGCGAAGCGGGAGGCGTGCACGGTGTCGTCGGGGCCGGCGAAGGCGGCGTCGGGCTGGGCGAAGGTGAGCAGCATCCAGCCGTTGGCGCCGGGGGCGAGGCGCGGGGTGAGCACGCGCTGCTCCAGCACCCCGCAGCGCATGCTGCCGAAGGCGGCGCCGCGGTCGTCGAGGCGGTTGCCCCACAGGTAGAAGATCGAGTTGCTCACGTCGCGCTCGTGGCCCTCGCGGTTGATGAGCACCGCCCGGCCGGCCGGGTGGTTGGCGGCCCAGGCGTGGTGGCCGGGGGCGTCGAAACCGTCGAAGGGAGCCGTCTCGGCAGCTGTGACGGCGGGGTACAGGACGAGGGTGTCGCCGGGCTGAAGGGTGCCGGCGTAGAGGGTGATCTCGCCGCTGTCCACGCTGCGCAGGGCCGGGTAGGGGGCGGGCTGGTCGCGTACGCCGAGGGTGACCACCGGGCGATCCGGGTGCAGGCTGGCGCTGGTTACGGTGAACACCCGGCGCAGGCGCGGCGCGGGCTCGACGTGGCGGGCGGCGAGGGTCGGGTTCTCGGTGATCCACGCTTCCACCACCGCCTGGGCGCGGCTGGGGCAGGGCTGGGTGCGGTCGCCGCTGGCGCAGCCGGCGCAGCGCTTGCGGGTGCCCGGCGGCATGCCGAAGGCGAGGGTGGCGTCCTGGCGGCGTTCGAGGCGCGGGCAGGGCTCGGCGCCCAGGTCGGCGATGGCGAGGGAGAGCAGGGCGCGGGGCGTGGTGAGGCCGCCGGTGCGTACCCGGGCGGTGATCAGCAGGCGCTGGCGGAAGGTCTCGCCGGGTTCGGGGTCGAGCACCGCCTGGAAGCGGGCGAGGGCGGCGGGGGCGGTTTCGGGCGGGGCGGCGGGATCGGGCTCGGCGGTGAGGCTCTGGCCGTCGCCGGCGAGCACAAAACGCAGGCCGTCGAAGCGGGCGGCGAGGAGGGTTGCCGGGTCGTCGGCGGGGCGGCCGTCCTGCCCGCGGCGCCAGCCGCTGCCCACCAGCTCGTCGAGGGCGTCGGCGCGGGGGGCCGCCGAGTTGAAGTCCACCTCGATCTTCTCCGGGAACGACTGGTATTTCAGATAGCGCACCCGCGGCGGCAGGCGCGACACCTGGAGCAGGCGGCCCAGGCCTTCGAGGGCGCTGGCTTCGTCGGGCGCGGGCCGCTGAGGGCTGGCGAGGCCGACCCAGCGGTCGTACTGGATGTGGGTGAGGGTGTCGTCCACCCGCGCGAGGCTGGCCGCCATGCCGTCGATGAGCGCGCCCACCGCGCTCGACGAAGGCTGGGCGGTGAAGATGCGCGGCAGGAGGGCAAGGAGGCGCTCGCGGCGCACCCGCGGGTCAGTCATCGCTGCCCTCCACCCGCAGGGTGAGCTTGCGCGGCATGGGCTGTTCGCGGGCGCCGACGGTGGCGAGGTCGCTGTCGTCGTCGAGTTCTTCCACCAGCCCGTCGCGCTCGTGGGTGACGGTGACCCGCAGGCGCACCACGGCGGCTGGCGGCACGATGTTGGTCACCGCCTCGCGCAGGGCGGTGTAGCCCAGGCTGGCGGGGGCTTCGGCGCTGGCCTTGCCGGCGGCCTTGTCGAAGGCGTCCTTGATGGCGCCGGTGATGCGCGCCAGCAGGCCGCCGGTGGGGGTGCCGGCGGCCACGCTGAGGGTGGTGTCCACCCACAGGTTGGGCTTAGGCGGCTCCAGGCTCAGGCGCAGGGGTAGGGCTTCGGGGTGGAGGCCGATGCGCTCGCTGGGGCCGGCCATCACGTCGCCGTTTCCCATCTGCGCGTAGGCGACGGATTCGAGCCCGCTGCCGTCCTTGCATACGAAGGGCTCGAGGAGCGGGCGCTGGCCTGTGCGCTCGCAGCCTACCACCGCCTCGTGACCCAGCAGCAGGGCGCGGATCTTGGCGTCGCGCACCGCCTCGCCCACCTTGAGGGCGCCGAAGTAGTCGGTGAGCACGGCGCGGAGGCGTTTCAGGATGTCGGCCTGCTCGCGCTCGGAGAAGACCGCGTTGAGGGTGAGGGTGGCGGTGATCTGCACGAACACCGGGGTGGCCGGCCCGCAGCGCAGCACGATGCCGGCGGGGCGGACGTTCTCGAGGCGGTTCCTCACCTCTTCGAGCAGTTCGCTGCCGATGTCCCGGTCGCCCAGCACCACCTCGACTTCGCCGGGGCGGCCGCCGGGGTTCTCGATCACCTGCACTTCGCGGATGCCCAGGCTGCGGGCGGCCTCTTCGAGTGCGGCGACGGTGCCGGTGTTGGACGACAGCACCAGCCGGCGGGCGCGGGCGCGCAGCTCGTCGTCGGTTTCCTCCCGCTGGCGCAGCACCAGATCGCCCGGGTTGCTCACCTGGTCAATGCCGGCGATGGGGCGCGGCAGGCTGGCCAGCGCGCCGGCCTTGACCGTCGTCCCGCCCGGTTCCACCGCCCGCACGCCCACCACCACCAGCCGTTCGCCCTTGTCGAGCACCGCGTTGGCGGTGGTGGCGAAGAGCGGCACGTCGCGCCCGGCCACCAGTGTGCCCAGCGGAATGTGGATGTCCTCCGGCGCCGGCTGGCCGCGGCTGAACACGGCGGTGCCTTCCAGATGGCCGCCCCGCTGGCGTTCGAGACCCAGCAGCGCCACCACGTTGTCGAGGGCCGGGCCGCTGGCCGAATCGAGATAGGCGTTGCGATACACGCTGTCGAGCTGCTCGTAGCACACCGCCAGTTCGCGGGCGAAGGCTTCGGCGAGGGTGCGCACCACGCTGCCCTCGTTGACGTCGGTGAGAGCCGGCCGGCCGCCCAGCCCGGAGCGGATGTCGCGGATGAGGGCTTCGGCCAGGTCGGCAAAACCCTTTTTGAGATAGACCCGCTCAAGTGGCATCGATGCGTACCTCCAGGCTGGTTTCCAGGCCGCTCACGGCGCGCACCCGGGCCTCCACGTCCACCCCGTCGCGGGTGGGCTCGTGGGGGGTGACGCGCACCTGCAGGACTTCCTCCACCCGCGGGTCGCGCTGAAGCTCCTGGCGCACGTAGCGGCGCAGCAGTTCAAGGTTGGCCCGGTCGAGGGGCTCGCCGATCAGGTCGCGGATGCGGCTGCCGTAGCGCGGGTGGCCGAGGCCGTCGAGCTCGCCCCGGTCCACCAGCAGGCGCAGGGTGAGGGCCTGGACGAGGTTCTCCACGCCGCTCACGGTTTCGAGATCCTGCAGGCCGACGGCAAGATCGGCCCCCTCGCTGCCGCGGGCAAAGACGAGGCGCAGATCGGTGCCGAAGGGATCGATGGCCATCAGCGCGTCCTCACATCAGCCGGCCGGGGCCGGCGCTGGCGCCCGGCGGGCAGGGGATGCCCGGCGACACCATCACCTGCCCGGCGAACATCGTCAGGCCCAGATCGACGCCCTGGGCGAGGGCCTTGGCCAGATCGGGCGCCGCCTCACCGCGGATGCCGTTCTGGCTGAGCAGGCCATTGGCGATGCCCTCCAGCGTCGACGCCAGCGGCACCGGCTGGAGCATGCCCGGCCCGCTGCTCACGAAGCCGGCCACCGGGATGCCGGGCATCACCATGCTCTGGGCGCAGAACAGCGCGATGCCCTGGGCGACGGTGCCGGCGATGGCCTTGGCGAGCCCGTCGGCGTCTTCGCCGCGCAGGCCCTGGGCCTGGCACTGGCCGCTGGCGAGGCCTTCGAGCTGCGATGCGCCGGGGCCGCCCGCCGGCGGCGGCATCAGCTTGCCGGGGCCGGCGCTGGCGCCGCTGCCACTGATCGGGTCGGCCGCCACGGGGATGCCGGGCATCGTCATGGCCTGGGACAGGAACATCGTGAGCGCCTGCCCGGTGGTGTTGGCAATGGCCGCGGCGAGGCCCGGCACGTCTTCGCCCTGCAGGCCGGCGGCGTTGAGAAAACCTTTGGTCGGTGATTCGATCTGGGATGGACTCGGAGCGGGCATCGTTAGCCTAGCCTTTCGCCTTGACGGTGCCGGAGGGCACCAGCGCCTTGCCGGTGAAGTAGCACTTGTGGGATTTCTCGGTGATCACGCCGGCGCCGTCCTTGCCCAGATCCACGTTGCCCGAGGCATCCAGCGTGAAGTCGGTGCATTTGATCGTCACCTTGCCCTTGGCCTCGATGGAGAGGTCCGCCTCGCCCAGCACTTCCACGTTGCCGTCCTTCTTCACCGTGACCACCGTCTTGCCGGCGGTGACGATGCAGGATTCGTCCGCGTCGATGGCGAAGCTGCTCACCCCGTCGGCAGTGGCAAACACGTGCCACTCCTTCTCCTTGTGGAGCGGCGGGTTGATCTTCTCGGAGTACAGCCGGCCGATCACCACCGCCCGGTTCGGGTCGCCGCCCACGTAGTTGAGCAGCACCAGATCGCCCACCTGGGGCGCGCTCGCCATGCCCACGTGGGGCGTGGCGATGGGCACCTTGCGCAGCTCCAGCCCGCCTTCGCGCAGCTGCACGGTGCACTCGAGGTTGTTGCCGTCGTCCGCCCCGGTGTGGGGGAAGACGCTGGTCACCACCGCGAGCTCGCCCAGGCGCAGGCTGCGCAGCTCGTCGCGGACCACCGCGCGGATGATGTCGATCGGGTCGCTCATGGCGTGTCGCTACCGGCCGGGGGGCGGGCTCACTTCTTCATCGGGTCGAAGCCCTTGGGCAGCGCGTCGGCCTTGTAGCGCTTGGCGCGCTTGAGGTTCTTGGCGTCGAAATCCAGGTGGAACAGCCGGTTGAGGGTGGCGTTGTCGAGTGCGCCGGTGAGCGGAAGCTCGTTGAGCTGCTGGAAGGTGCGCAGCCGCCCGGTGAGCGCGGGGCTGAACTTCTTGCGGTCGTCCACGGCGGGTTCGGTGTAGCCCAGGGCTTCGAGGACGCTGTTGAGCTCCTGCGCGTCGATGCCCTTCTTGTCGGTGGAGAAATCCAGCTCCCAGATGGTCTCCACGTCCGGCGCCTCGCCAAACTTGCCCACCGACTTGGCGGGCAGCTTGTCGTCGGTGGCTTCCCACAGGCGGCGTGCGCCGAGCCGGTTCACGTCCAGCGACGACTGGCTGG
Organism: uncultured Zoogloea sp.; assembly: GCF_937894855.1. Classification (NCBI taxonomy): domain Bacteria; kingdom Pseudomonadati; phylum Pseudomonadota; class Betaproteobacteria; order Rhodocyclales; family Zoogloeaceae; genus Zoogloea; species uncultured Zoogloea sp. The sequence continues at coordinate 28,349 of NZ_CALAYQ010000148.1, read as the reverse complement.
CGCCCTTGCCGAAGTTCTGCAGCCGGAAGTTCTGGTCGAAGGCGTACTGCACCAGGCGCAGCTTGCCGGTGCGCTCCACCACGATGTGGCTCTCGGTGGCGGCGCCCAGCTTGGCTTCGTCCAGCGGCGCCTGCTCGATGCCGAGGAGCTTGTAGAGGGCTGCGCCGATCACCTTCAGGTCGTCGGGCTCGGGCACCTTGTCGGCGATCTGGACGATCTTGTCCATGATGTTGCCCACGTCGGGGATCGGCGAATCGGGGCTCGGGTCCTGGCCCACGGCCACTTCCAGTGCGTTGATGAACTGCTTGCTGGTGGCCGTCTTCACGAACTCGGCCGATACCTCGACCAGCGCCTTGGCGGCGTCGCCCTGGATCAGCAGGTCGTTGGCGTCGAGGGTGAAGCGCTGCAGGTAGGCGACGGCCAGGGTGAGCACGTCCATCGCCTTCATCACGCCCTTGGCGATGGCGTCGTCGCGGAACTCGCGCACCCGCACCACGCGCACCCAGCGGGGGGCCTGGTCCTGGCGCTTGCTGCTCTCGAGGGCCACGCGCACGCCGTCGAGCAGGATGGCGACGGTGCGGAAGGGGTTGTCGGCACGACCGTCGTCGGTGGTGGCGGGAAGGTTGTCGGCCATGGTGTTCATCCTCCTGAAGAGGCCGCGCCGGGGGGCGAGGACGCGGCCGGGGTGGTGTGGTTGGCTGGCGTCTTGAGGGCCAGCAGTGAAGCGGAAAGGCGATCGAGGGCGGCGATGAGGCCGCGCCACTGGGCTGGGGCGAGCATCGCCACGGCGCCTTCGGCTGCGTCGACGCCCATGTCGAGCACGCCGGAAACCTGACGCAGCGGGTCGGACACCGTGCGGGCCGACTGGGCCGCGTCGGCGAGGCCGATGCCCATCTCGGCCAGCCAGCCGCCGCCGGCATCGGCCGCGTCGCCCACCCCGGCCACGAAGCCCGGCACGCAGCCGAGCAGCGCCACCAGGGCGTCGGCGTCGATGGCCGCGCGGCGCAGGGGCACGGCGCCGCCGCGGATCTCGGAGAGCACCCGGCCGAGGGCGTCCACTCCCTGGGCCAGCTGGGGCTGGGCGCCCAGGTCGCGGGCGATGTTGGGGATTTCCTTGGCGGTCTGGGTTTCCAGCAGCGCGGCCAGGCTTTTCACCAGCCCGGCCAGATCGCGGACCACGTCGGCGGGCGTGCTCACTTCAGCCCTCCCTTGATGATGCGGTCCAGCTCGGGCGGCAGCTTGAGATCCTTGATGGAGCCGGCGAGGCGGGTGGCGCTGTCGGCCACCTCCTTGAGCTGCTTGAGGAAATCCAGCCCGCCGGAGAAGGCCTTCATCAGGGAGCTGAGCTTGGATGGGTCGAGCTGCTTGAGGAAGGCGGCGCCCTCCTGGGCGTACTTGGCGAGCATGCTGCCCAGCGCGCCGGCCTTGCCCAGGGCCTCGAAGAAGCCGCCGGCCTTGGTGGGGTCGGCCGCGGCGAGGGTGTCGAGCACGCCGTTGAGCTGGCCGGTGTCGAGGTTGTCGAGGTTGTTGGCGACGGCATCGCCCAGGGCGTCCATGTCGAGGTTTTCGAGCAGGGCCGGGTTGGCGGCCAGCGCCGCGGGCAGCGAGGCCGGATCCTGCAGCACGCCGGCGGCGGCGAGGCTGGTGTCGCCCCACGCCGCGCCGTCGGCGGCCACCCCGGCATTCACGTCGGCGATGGCGGCGTCGCTGGCCTGGGGCGGCTCGATGTGCTCGCGCAGGCGCAGGCTGAAGCGGTAGCGATCCTTGTAGCCGGCCACCTGACGCACCCGGAAGTCCTCGATGATGACTTCGGTAAGGTCGGTGCCCACCACCAGATCGGCGGCGAAGGACTGGGGCTCGGCCTTGGCGTGGGCCTGGCGCAGGGTCTCGAGGGCCGACAGGGATTCGTCACCGAACAGCAGGCCGTCGATCAGGATCGTCACCGGCTCGCGGCCCAGATCCTGGAACACGCTGCCCTGCTGCTCGGGCACCCGCTGCTCGACGAGGGTGCGCGCCTCTTCGGTGTGCAGATCCTGCACGCCGGTGAGTTCGATCTTGCCGATGCGTACCGTCATTGGACGACCCTCCGGTCACTGCGTGACCACCTCCCCGCGGGAGGATGAGCGCCCCCTTCGGGCGGCCGGGCGGTGTCGCTCATGGCCGGCCTCCCGTCAGAATCCCAAGCGGGTCAAAGCGCCCCGCTGGCGGTCGAGCACGTGGCGCACCGCGCGCACGTGGAGCAGCCGGCCCTGGCCGAGGAGCCCGGCGGCGGGGTGGCCGTCGGGCAGGCCGGCGATCTCCACCAGGTCGCCGGGCAGCACCGTTGGCGCAGCGAAGACTTCGACGCTGCCCCGCAGCAGGCGCGCGGCCAGCCCGGCGGCCCAGGCCTTGGCGACGGCTTCGACCGCCTCGCCCGAGCGCAGCGCGCCTTCGCGCAGGCGCAGGGGGCGTTCGCCCAGCTTGCCGGTCTGCACCTGCCCGTCGGGCGTGATGCAGGCCTTGGCGCTGACGCCGGACAGATCGGTGCTGAGCCAGTGGGCCTTGTCGGCACCCTTGGCGCTGGCCGCGCCTTCGCCCCACACCTCCACGCTGTCGAAGGCCGCCGGCACCTGCTGGAGGGCCAGCTGGGTGACCGTCTCGCCGAAGGTGAATTGATGATCGGCGCTGCCCGACTTGGGCGTGGCGCAGTGGATCTTGCCGCCGCCGTCGGCAAACAGCCCGGCACCGCACAGCGTGGCCAGCCCGCGCAGGTGGCCCAGGGCGGTGGGGCCCCGGTGCAGCGCCCAGGCGGAAAGCTCTGGCCCTTTGGCGATGGTGCCGGCGGTGGCGCCGGCCTTGCCGATCAGGTCCTTGATGATGAAGTCGGCCGAAACGCTCTCGTAGCTGCCTTCCACCTCGGTCTGGCCCAGGCGGGTGAAGGCGCCGTGGGCGACGATGCGCTGGCCGGTGGTGCCGGCCTCCACGGCGGCCACGGTGCCGGTGAACACCGCCACCATGCCGCTGCCCACGTCCAGCTTGACCTCCACCGGATCGCCCGATGCCGGCGGCAGGCCGTCGGCCAGTTCGATGAAGCAGTGGGCGGCCGGACCGTCCATGTCCAGCTCGACGCGCAGCTGCAGCAGCTGGCGGGTGGATTCGCTGGCCGTGCTGCTGGCGGTGGCGCCGCCCACCTGGATGCGGAACGCGGTGCGCGGGGTGGCGGATTTCATACGTCCAGCCCCTGGCGCCGGGCGGCGTCGCGGAGCAGCGCCACGAGGGCGTCCTCCAGCTGGCGCGGGTCGCGGCCGGCGGTGTCGGTGGCCTCGCCGAGGGCGACGGTCACGTTGAACTGGTTGGTGACCCGCGGAGCTTCGGCTGCCATGTCGGAGGGCGCGTCCCGGCCGGCGGGCCGGGACGCGTCGGTGAGCTGCCAGGCCTTGTCGAGCACCGGGTCCATCGCCTGCATGACGCGGGTCAGGGCCGGGTTGCGGGGGAGCAGGCTGGGCGCGGTGGCAGGGCGGGCTGGCGCCGGGGCCTCGGCGGCATCGGCGCCCAGGGTGTCGTCGGCGAAGGGCGGTGGAGCTTCGATGGACGCGGCGGGGCGCAGGCGCCAGTGGCGGGGTGTGGGTGCCGACGGGGTGTGGGCGGGTTGGGCGATGGTCCGCGTGGGGGCGTCGGGATGGGCTGCGGGCAGGGGGGGCGTGCCGGACGGAGGGCTGGTCTTGAATGCGGCGGGCGTGGTCGGTGGGCTGGCGTCTTCGGCGACGGACGGCGCGGGAGGCTGGTCGGCGAGGGCGTCGGCGCGGACGAGGCGGATCGCGGCCGGCGACGGCGCGGGGGGGGCAGGGTCGCCCGGGGCGGCGGGTGGGCTGGCGGGTTGCGGGGCTGCGCCCGTTGGGAACGGGCCAGGTGTCGGGACCGTGGCGGTTGGGCTCGAGGTGGCCGGAGTGGAGGGCGCTGTGTGGCGGGCGGTATCTGCGGCAGGCGGGGCGACGGAAGCCGACGACGGATTGCCCGCTGTTGAAAACGAGGGCTGGACGCTCGGCGCAGCGCCGGGTGTGACGGCTGCCGCGCTGGCCGGTGTTACCGGCGCCCGAGGGCGGAGCGCTGGTGTCGCTTGCGGCCCGGAGCGGTCGATCCTGGCCGCGGGTGTGGTGGGGAGCCCGCTGGAGGGGGGCGGCTGGAGGTGGGAAGCGGAACCGTGGGGCGTGAGCCGGAGCACCGGGGCGGTGTCGGGCGCCGGGGGGCTCTCCTCGTCGGCCGGGGTGTCGTCCACGTCTTCCAGCGCGAGGTGTTGCCGGGCTTCTTCCAGGCTGCGGGCGAGGGGCTGGAGGATGCGGGCGACGAGATCGGCCGGGGTGGTGTGGGCGGAGATCATCGCGCTGCCCTCGGGGGATCGTCCTCGATGCGGATCACCGTGGCGTCCGGGTGGTCGGCGAGGCGTGGGGCGCGGGCCTGGCGCGGAGCAGGGCGGACCATGTCGAGCAGGCGCAGCAGGCGGTCGATCTCGGCGGCGGGGGTGGCCCATACGCGGGCGGGTGTCCAGCCGAGGGCCTGGCACAGGCGCAGGGTGCGGGCGGCCCATTCGCGGGCGGCGGGGCCACCTTCGAGCAGGGCTTCCTCCTCGTCGCCGGCCAGGTTGAGGGCGACGGTGGCGTGGAGCAGCACGGCGGTGGCGCGGGCGTCTAGATCATCCAGCGGGGCGGGGCCGTCGAGCACCAGCAGGCTGGCGCGGACCATCGCGTCGAGGTAGCTCACCGGGTCGAACCAGGTGTCATCGCCTTCGCCGGATAGGGCGGCCGAGAGGGCGGCGAAGCGCTGGCGTTCGCTCCAGGGGCGCAGGCGGGCGCGGCCGGCGGGGCCCAGGTCGAGCCACTCGCCCTCGAGCGGCGGGGCGGGCAGGGCGTCGTCGCCGCCGGCGGCCCACCACAGGGCGAGGGGTTCGAGGGCGCGGGCGACGGGGTCGGGCAGGTCGAGGCCGGCCAGCACGGCGGCGCCAAGGCGACGGGTGTCGAGGCGCAGGTCGGCGCCGGCGGCGCGGGTGCTGGCGCGCAGGGTGTCCATGTGGCGGCGGTAGGTCCAGGGCGCCAGGGCGAAGGCGGTGGTGCCGGCGGTGACGCCCAGCGGGCGGTGAAAGCCCTCGAAATCGAGCAGGCAGGGCGTGCCGGAGAGGTCCAGCGCCAGCCTGCTCATGGCCTTACTCCTCGCGCACGCGGGTGGCGCTGAAACTGTAGGCGGTCACCACCGTGCCACCGGCGCCGAGGCTGAACGACTTGTCCTCGATGTAGCAGTCGTCGAAGGACAGGGTGCGCTTAGGCGAGTCGGCGGCGTCGTCCTTCTTGAGGTTGGCGACGAGCTGGAACTTGGCCTGCTTGTCCAGGTGGCCGTCGAGCTTGAAGTTGGCCGAGCGCACGGTGAGTTCGCCCTGCACGGTGCGCAGGCCGAAGCTCACGGCGACCCGTTCGTCGCTGCCCACGGCGCGGATGTCCTCGCGCTCGGTGACGACCCGGAAGGCCAGCGATTGCAGCCCTTCGATGGCTTCGCCATCGACCAGCACGCTGGAGCGGTTGGCGGAAAAGACGGTCGGCATGGCGGGTTCTCCGGTGAGTCAGGGGTGGGAGGAGGCGGTCGGCCGGGGCTTACACCTGGACCAGCACCGTGGCGTAGATGTAGTCGATGGCGCGCACCGGGCGCACCGCCAGATCGACCCGCACGATGCCCTGGGCGAAATCCTGCTGGCTGGAATACACGCTCACCTTGAAGGCCGGGTCGGTGCCGTCGGTGGAGGGCACGATGGCGCCTTCCTTCTGCATCTGCACGAGAAACTCCACCAGCTTCTGCTTGAGGGCGCCGCGGCCTTCCTCGTTGTTGAGCCGGCCGATGAACAGCTCGCCGATGGTCTTGACGCCGCGCACCGCGTGGTCGGCCACCCGGCGCACGCTGATCTGGTCGTTGTCGGTGGTGAGCCCGCGCACCACGATCACGCCGCGGCCGCGCTGGGCAACGATGGGCACGACGTTCTTGCGCAGCAGTTCCTGCTGGGCCTCGACGCCCAGCGCGGGGGCGGGCTCGCCCAGGCCCGACAGGCGCTTGAAGGTGGGCGACTGGAAGTAGTCGAGGCTGCCGGTCATCCCGGCCACCGCGCCCACCACGCCGGCGGGGGCGACGAGCACGAAGCGATCGGACACCAGCGTGCCGGTGAGCTTGTCGGCGGCGGTGGCGATCTCCTTGGCCGTGGCGCCCGGCACCTCGCCGAAGCCGATGCGGCCCTGGCTGAGGGCGCTCATCCGGTCGCAGTGGCTGATCACGTCGGCGTAGATGCGGCCGACGCGGGTGGTGTCGGTGGTGTCCTGCACCGAGACGAGCACCATGTCCACGTCGGCTTCGTTTTCGAGCAGGGCAATGGCGGCGCGATAGGCATCGGGCGTCGCATCGGTGGCGCCGGCCAGGGCGTAGGCCGCACCGCCCGCGGCGGTGGTGTCGGGGCTGTCCTTGGGTTGCTTGAGCTTGTCGCGGGCCTCGTCGATGCGCACCAGCTGGGATTGCGCCGCCAGCACGTCGCGGGCGTTGCGGATCTGGTCGCCGGTATCCACCGACAGGTTGCGGTGCACCTCGGTGTAGGCGGTACCCATGTAGCGCAGGGTGAGGTCGAACACCGCGCGGGTCTCATCGGCGCCTTCGGCCGTCTTCTTGCCGGTGGGCACCTGGCGGCTGGCGATGCTGGCGGTGATGGCATTGCCCCACGGCCCCGGTGCCCGGGCCGACAGCGTGAAGGCCGCGCCGCTGCCGGTGGCGGGCGGGATCTTGATGCTGGCGCGGCTATCGCAGGCTACCGGGCACACCACCAGCTCGAACACGCCGTTGGCCAGCGCCTGGGCGGCTTCGGGCAGGCTGAAGGTGCTGGCGCCGCCGTAGGCGTTGAGGAAGCTGCGCCAGCTGGCGGCACGGCCCACGCCCTCGTCGGCGTTCTCGACGATGCCCACCAGGCCCAGCACGCCCGACGGGGCCAGCTGGGGTGCCAGGACTTCCTTGACGACGGTGACTTCGACGCCGGGGATGATGAGGGTCATTGGGGCCTCCCGATCTGTCTTCGAACGATGACGACGGCCGCTCCGCGAATGCGAAGGGTTTATGACGTTCGGCCGGCTACCCGTTCGGGAAACGCGGCCTGCCTACTCAGGCTAGATCGCGGTGTGCCGATGTCAAGGCCGCTCTGGCGATGGCGGGCATGCAGGTGTGTCGGCACCCTCGGGCGGATTGAGCCGGACGAGCCCGCAGGCGTGTTCCGCCCAGGTGTCGGCGGCGGTGCGGGAGACGAGCACGCCCTGGCCCCATCCGGCGCTGGCGAGCCGGGTGCCGTCCGGCGCCCAGGCCAGGGCCAGCCCGGGCCCGGCATGGTGCAGCAGCGGCGCGTGGAGGGGCTGGCCGCTGCCCATGTCCCACAGGAAGACGCGGCCATCCCGGTCGGTGCTGGCGAGGGTCTGCCCGTCGGGGGAGAGGGCCAGGTCGAGGAGCGGCGCGGCCTCGCGCCCCAGCGGGCGGGCCGGGCCGCCGCCCACCGGCCACAGGATCAGCCCGTGGCGCTGGGTGGCGAGGGCGACGTCGGTGTCGCCGGCCGTCCAGGCAAGGCGGTAGAGGGCGCCGGCGTCCGGCAGGGCGAAGTCGCCGGCGGGTTGCAGGTCGCTGCCGCGCCACAGGCGCAGGTGGCCGTCGAGCCCGCTGCTGGCGAGCAGGCTGCCGTCGCGTCGCCAGGCGAGATCCGACACCGGGCCGCCGTGGTCGGCGCTGGTGGCGAGCGGCGCGCCGTCGGGCAGGCGCCACAGGCGGATGCGTCCGTCGAGCCCCGCCGCCGCAAGCTGCTGGCCGTCGCCGCGGATGGCGACCCGGCGCAGGGGCGGGCCGCCATCGACAAGGCGCAGGGGCGGGTTGGCCGGGGCCGCGGTGTTCCACACCAGCAGCCGGCCGTCCTGCCCGGCACCGGCCAGCAGACGCCCGTCCGGGCTCCAGGCGAGGCTGGCGACGATGGCGTCGTGGCCGGCCAGCGGCGGGGCGACGGGCTTGCCGGTGACGCCATCGCGCAGCTCGATGCGGGCGCCGGCGGCGCTGGCGATCACCCGGCCGTCCGGCCGCCAGGCCAGGGCCCATGCGGTGTCGTCGGCGCCGGGCAGGGGCGTGGTGAGGGGACCGTGGCCGCTGCGGCCGTGGGTGACCAGCAGATCGTCGCTGCCGGCGGTGACGAAGCTGCCGTCGGGCTGGAAGACCAGCGCCAGCACGTTGCCCCGGTGCACCGCATGTTCGACCGGCCGGTTGCCGGGGCGGGCGAGGTCGTGGATGCGCACCTGGCCGTCTTCGCCCACGGCCACCAGCCGTCGACCGTCGTCGCTGAAGCCCACCTTGCGCAGCGCGGCGTCGCGGCCGGGGAGGGGCTCGCCGATGGGCACGAGGCGGTCGGCCTGCCACAGCACGGCATGGCCGTCGGCGCTGGCGGTGGCGATCTGTCGGCCGTCCGGCGACCAGGCGAGGCCGTGGAGTACGGCCGGGTGGCTGGCGCTGCGGCGGGGGGCCGGGTTGTCGCCCAGTGGGTGAAGGATGAGGTTGCCGTCGTAGCCGGTGGAGGCGAGCGTCTTGCCATCGGGGCTGAAGGCGAGGCCGGTGACGGTGTCGGCGTGGTCGGTGATGGCCGGGCCGACGGGCGCGCCGGTGGCGCCGTCGCGCAGCACGATGCGGCGGTCGGCGCCGGCGCTCGCAAGCAGCCGGCCGTCGGGGCTGAAGGCCAGGGCCAGCACCGGGCCGTCGTGGTCCTCAAGCGTGGCGACGGGTTGGCGATCGGCCATCCGCCACAGGATGACCCGGTGGTCGATGCCGGCGGAGGCGAGCAGCTTGCCATCCGGGCTGAAGGCGAGGGCGAGCACCTGCTCCTGATGGGCGGCGAGGGGCGGGCCGCGATCCGGGAAGAAGCGGATGCTGCCGTCGCGCCCGCCGCTGGCGAGGGTGCCGTCGGGGCTGCGGGCGAGGGCCTGCACGCCCTGCTGGCCGGCGTGGCGCCAGTCGAGGGGCGCGTCGGCCAACGCCGCGAGGAGGCTGTCGCGGGCCTCGAAGCTGGGTTCGTGGGCGTAGCCGGCGGCGGCGAGTTCCAGTGCCCGGGCGAGGTTGCCGCCGGTGAGCTCGGCCGCCGACTGGGCGGCCAGCTGGCGCGACACGGCGACTTCCGACGCTCGCTCGGCCCGCTGCCACAGCACGCCGGTGACGCCGGCCACCAGCGTGGCGGCGACGATGGCGCCGAGGGTGGCGCGCCACACCCGGCGGTTGCGGCGGCGTTCGGCGTCGGCCTTCTGCTCGGATTCGAGCCGGGCGGCTTCGGCGGCGACGGCGGCGTCGCGGGCCTCGCGGCTGGCGTCGAGGAAGGCCAGCGCCGGGGCGAGGGCGCGGCCGTACTGGCGTGCCCAGGCCTCGGTGGGGTGGTTGCGGGTGCGCCAGTCGAGGGCGAACTGGAGCTCCGGGTCGCGCCACAGGCTGGCCTCGCCGGCGGCGTGGAGCTCGGCCGCGTCGGCCAGCCGGCGCAGCATGCGGGCGGCGTCGGCCTCGCGCTCGCCCCATTCGCGCAGGCGATCCCAGATGCGCATGAGGCTCTCGTGGGCGAGGTCGATCACCGTGTCGGCTTCCAGCGGCTCGCCGGTCGGCGGCATCAGGAAGGCGGCGCCGGGGGCGCGGAAGGGGGCGAGCACCTCGGCCAGCGGCGCGGCGGCGGCCTCGGCATTGCCGGCGGTGATGGCTTCGAGCACCGCGAAGCGCGTGGGGCGGCGGATGCCGCGGGTGTCGGTGCTGGTGTCGGTGAGGGCCCGGAAGGCCGCCGCGCAGCGCAGCTGATGAGCCGCCGGCAGGGTGGCGAAGATCTCCTCGGCGTGCTGGTTGAGGGCGTGGGCGAGGGTGCCCACCGCGTCGTAGTGGCGGGCCTCGACGGGGCTGGGCTCGCCGCTCGCCTGCCAGTGGGCCCAGCAGCGGGCCAGCGCGTGCTGGAGCAGGGAGAGCTGATCCGGGTCGTCGCCCACATCGTTGACGAGGCGGGTGAGGAGCGTGGGCTCGATGTCGGCGCCGCACACCCGCGCCGGGCCGAGGATGGCGGCGCGGCGGTCGTCGCGGCTCATCCGCGGCACCAGGTACTGCCCGCCGTTGATGGCCTCGGGCAGGCCGGCGAAGCGGGCGCAGTCGCCGAGGAAATCCGAGCGCATGGTGAGCACGACGTGGATCGGCACGTCCTCGGCGCGGGCCTGGAGCAGCAGGTTGACGAAGGCGGTGGCCGGGTCTTCGTCGGCGGGTCCGGCGTCGCCCAGCTGGCGGTAGCGGAACAGCTCCTCGAACTGGTCCACGATCACCAGCAGGTTGCTGCCTTCGGGCAGGCGCGCCTGCTGCCACGCCTCGACCAGCCCGCGGCGGCTCATGGCGAGGGTGGTCTCGATGAATTCGGCGAGGCTGAAGGGGCCGGCGTCCATCTCCCGGTGCAGCGCACCGGGGGCGGCCAGGGCCTGGGCCAGCGCCCGCAGCGGGTGCCCGCCCGGGCGGCAGCTGGCCATCCGCCAGGCGCTGCCGGCGCGGGTGAGGAGGCCCCGGTGCAGGGCCGGGCGCAGGCCGCAGTTGACCAGCGACGACTTGCCGCAGCCCGAGCTGCCGATCACCGCCAGGAAGCGCCCGCGGGCGAGGGTGTCGACCATCGCGTCCACCTGGGATTCGCGGCCGAAGAAGAGGTATTCCTCGTCCTCGCGGAAGGGGCGGATGCCGGGGTAGGGCGTGGCTGGACGGCCCACCTGCCGCTGCGCGGCATCCTCCCCGAGGGAGGGGTGAGCGCGCCCTTCGGGCGGCCGGGCGGGCGCGCTCACGGCGCTTCCTCCACGCCAAGTGCGGTGAGGAGCGGGGCGAGGGTGGCTTCGTCGATGCCGCCGAGGCCGTCGAGCACGCCGGGTTCGGCGAGGGCCTGGAGGACTTCCTTGTCGTCGCTGGGGGGCTCGGCGAGGAGCGTCAGGCTGGCCTTGAGGGGGCGCTCGCGGGCGCTGCCCAGGAGCTTGCGCAGGTCGTTCTGCTGGTGGAACTTCCACGCTTCGTCGCCGGCGCCGTAGTAGAGCACGATGGCGTCGCAGTCGAGGGCGAGCTGGCGGTTGGTCTCGCGCACCTGGGCGGCGTCGCCCACGAAGGCCGGCAGGCTCACCTCCAGTCCGCGGGCGCGCAGCAGCTTGATGAGGGGCACCACGGCCTTGCGGTCGGCGGCGTCGCACACCAGATGCACCCGGGCGGCGCCGGCCACCGGCACCGCCGGCGGCGGTTCGGGGGGCTTGAGGGCGGCGTGGACGGCGGCCTTGGTCGTCTCCAGGTCGCCGCTCACCAGGTCGGCGCCGAACTGCAGCGCGGCGTCGGTCTGCAGGGCGTCGATGAAGGCCTGCTGGGCGGGCTGGGGCGAGGTGACGCCAGCGGGCAGCCAGATCACCCGGCGCAGGCCGTGGCTGCGGCTGCGGGCGGCGGCGAGCTCGTTCTGGAGCACCACCACCGACTGCTGGCGGTCGCCGTCCGGGACGCGGCCGTAGCCCGTGCCCACCAGATGCACCGACAGCACGCAGCGTTCGAGGAGTGCATCCACCGCGGCGAGGTATTCGTCCTCGTCGTCGGGCAGGCGTTCGTCGGGCAGCACGGTGAAGCCGCAGCAGGCGAGCTCGCTGGCGATGCAGTCGCGGGCCTCGCGCCGGTCGCGGCTGCATTCGGCGAGGTACACCGCGGGTTTCGGGCCGGGGTCGTTGGCGGCGTCTTCGGTGACCTGCGGGCGGCGCTGGAGTTCGGTGAGCTGGGCGGCGAGATCCCAGGCGAGCTTGTTGGCCTTGCGCAGGAAGGCCTGGCGCGGCTTGTCGCCGTAGGCGGGGTCGAGCTCGTGGGGGACGTGCTCCTCGTCGATCTCATAGAAGTCGTAGCCCAGGAGGCGCCCGAGCACCGGCGGGAGCTGGTCGCCGGCATCGACCGGCAGCTTGAGCACCTTGATGACCCGGGCCTTGTTGTCCAGCACCAGGCTGTTGTCGGCCTCGGCGCGCTGGCAGAAGCTGCGGATTTCCTTCTTGCACCAGTCGGACTTGAGGTAGCGCGGGGTGAGGATGGAGACGAACACCGCGGTGCCGGCGAGCTGGTCGAGGATCTCGTCGGAGAAGTCGTCGTTGCCGTGGAGCTTGTCGTCGCGCCAGATGTCGGCGGGGGCGCCGAGGCGCTGACTGAGGAGCGTCTGCAGGGTTGAATGGAACAGGCTCACCCAGCCGGACTGATCCGCGCTGAGGGGCTGGTTGTCCAGGTGGGCGTAGCTGATGAAGATCTGCCGGGCGAACTTCATCGTAAGGCTCCGGGCAGGGGCGGCAGGGCGACGCCGGGGGGCAGGTAGCGGCCGAGCCAGGCGGCGAGGGCGTCCGGGTGCCACAGCTTCATGCCGAGGCGGGCGAGGGCGGCGAATGGCGCCGCGTCGGGCATCGAGTGGTAGCGGCGCAGGCGCAGATCCTGGGGCGTGCCGGCGGGGCGGTGGCCGGCGGCGCAGGCCTCGATGGCGGCGAGCAGGGTGGGGATGGCCAGCGGGTAGAGGGCGGCGGTTTGGTCGAGGAGGTTGCCGGCCAGGTCGATGGGCTGGTCGATGACGTTGAGCAGCGGGCCGTCGTCGATGCCCGGGGTGATCCAGTGCACGCTGCAGCCGAAGGCCCCGGCGCCGTCGGTGACGGCCCGGAGCGGCGCGTGCAGCCCTGCGTAGCCGGGCAGGCGGCCGGGATGGACGTTGAGGATGCCGTGGCGCGGGATGGCGATGCTGGCGGCGTCGAAGAGGTGGCTGAAGCGGGCGACGATGACGAGATCGGGCGCAAGGGTGGCGAAGCGGGCGCGAGTGGCGGCGTCGAGGGCAGTGATGACTTCCACCGGTGTGGCGTGGCGCCGGCCGAGGGTGGCGAAGGTGGCGTCCGGGGCGCGGTCGGCCTGGTCAAAGGGCAGGGCGTCGATCAGCGGGAAGAGCAGGTCGATGGGAAGCAGGCGTTCAAGAAAGCGCAGCTGGGCGAGCTCGGGCACGTGGTCTTCGGCCGGGCGGTTCTTGTCGGCCAGCCACAGGCTGACGATCTCGTGCCCGGCGAGGGCCGGCAGCAGGCGGTTGGCGAAGTGGGCGCCGTGCAGATCGAGCTTGGTGCACACCAGGATGCGCATCAGCGGTCCTCCGCCTGGATGCCGACGATCTCGGCCACGTCGAGCAGCTTGAGGGGCGGGTAGCGGCCCAGCTGCAGGGCCACCGGCAGGTTGATGAGGTAGGAAAAGTTGCGCGGCAGCTCTACCGGGATGCGCGCCGGCGGGGTGTGGTCGCGCAGGATGCGCAGGGCCTGGGTGGCGGTGAAGCGGCCGACGTCCTCGTATTTGTTCACCACGCCCAGCAGGGCGCGGGCGTTCTGCACCGGGTTCTCGGCGGCGGCGAAGACGGGGATGCCGAGGGCCAGCGCGCCGTCGGTGAGCTGCTCGCGGCGGCTGTTGAGGAAGGTGTCGGGGCCCTGGTAGATGAGATCCACCTTCTCCTGCCGGAAGGCGTCGAGGATGGCGGGGATCGCCCGGGCGTCCGGCGCGCCGGCGGGCGACACCGGCAGGCTGCGCTCCACCAGCGTGAAACCGTGGGTCTTGGCCAGGGCCCGCAGGTCGTCCCGGGCGGTGATCGAGTTGTTCTCGGTTTCGTTCACGATGTAGCCGACCCGCTTGAAATCCAGATAGCTGCGGGCGGCCTTGATCTGGGTTTCCATGGGGAGCAGGTAGAGCGTGCCGGTGACGTTGCTGCGGGGCTTGTCCGGCGCCTCGATGACGCCCAGCGCCACGGGGTCGGAGACGATCATGAAGACCACCGGCAGCTCGGTGATGTGGCGGCGCGGATCGGCGCCCTTCCACGGGCCGACGGTTTCCAGCGTCACCGTCGAGCCCCAGGTGACCACCAGGTCGGGCTTCAGGCGGCGGATCTCGTCCACCATCGTCGGGATGCGCCGCTTGTCCTGGGCCGCGTCGCGCAGGATGAACTCGGCGGCGATGCCGTGCTGGCGGAAGTAGCCCTGAAAGCCCCGGCAGGCTTCCTCGCAGCCCCGGAAGAGCAGCATCGCCACCCGATAGGGCGTGGCTTCGGCAGCGGCGGGCGTCGGCAGCAGGCTGGTGGCGGCTAGCAGCAGCGGAAGCAGGCGATCGGTCAGGCGTTTCATGGAGCGGGTTCCTTCCCGTTCGACAGGGCGAAAACCAGGATCGCCGTGAGGACCACGGCACCGATTGCCGCCATCGTACCGCCATATGCCAGAAGCCCGAACAGGCTGCCGGCAAAGAGGGGGCCGGCCACCGCGCCAAGGCGTTCGCCGGTGCGCAGCAGCACCAGGGCCGCCGGGCCGTCGCGGCCGATCATCGACTGCAGCGCGGCGGCGCCCAGCCCGGTGCCGATGCCGAGGGTGGCGATCCCCACCACCAGCGCGCCGGGCCCCGGCATCAGCCCGGCCAGCCCGCCAGCGCCGATGATGAGCCCGCCGACCACCACCAGCCGGCGGTTCCAGCCGTAGCGGTCGGAGAGCCACGAGCCGAGGGGGTTGGCGAGCGCGGCGAGGAGGAAATACAGCATCAGCGCCCGCCCGGTGGCGCCGCTGCCGTAGCCCTCCTGGCGCAGGGCCAGCGGCACCAGATAGAACAGGAAGCCGGCCAGAGCCAGCTTGGCGGGCAGGGCCGCGGTGAGCAGCGGCAGCCACACCCGCGGGCGGCCCAGCACCGGTAGCAGCGGCGCCGACGGGCGGGGCGTTGCCGCCGGGCCCGGGCTCACGTCGGCCCGCTGGACGACCAGTGCCAGCATCCCCAGGCCCGCGGCGCCGGCAAACACCACGGCCGCGCCGAAGCGCTCGGCGATCAGGCCGCCGATGGCCGAGCCGCAGATCGCCGCGGTCTGCAGCGCGCCCACGTAAAGCGCCAGGGCGCGGGTGCGTTCGCCGGCCGCGGCGGCGTTCAGGAAGTGCTGCTGCATGGCCATCGTGCCCACCGCGTAGCCGGCGGCGCACAGGCAGCGGGCTGCCACGAAGGCCCAGTAGCCGCCGCCGGCCATCGCCCAGCCGAAGCCGGCCGCCGACAGCAGCGCGCCGGCGGCGAAGGTGCGGGCCACGCCGTAGCGTTCGGCCCAGCGCCCGGCAAACGGGGTGAACAGCGCAAAACTGAGCATGTAGGCCGAGATCGGCAGCCCGATGGCGGCGCCGTCGGCCGGGGCGAGGCTGGCGATGTGGAGCGGCAGGAAGGCGCGGGTGAGCTCTTCCGACAGGATCAGCAGGAACACCGAAAGCCGGGCCAGGCCCAGGCGGGCGCGGCTGGCGGCAGGGGCGAGTTCGTCGCCGGCGAGGATCGCACCGAGGGCTTCGTTGAACAGCACCACGGCCACCACGAAGACGATGGCGAGGTCGAGGGTCAGGCTGCGCAGCTCCCGGGCCACCACGTCGCCGTCGGTGACCACCCGCACCTGCGCGCCGGGCTGGGCGCCGAGGGGCGTGACGACTTCGCTGCCAGCCTCGCCGGGGCGGCGGGCGGTGTCGCTCCGGCCGGGGCCTTCCAGGTGGAAGGCGAGGATCTCCGGGTGGCGGGCGAGGGTGTCGTCGAAGTAGTCGCCGACGCCGGCAAGATGCTCGAACGGGATGCCCAGATCGACGGCGTTGTCGATGCGTCCGGCCAGCAGCCGGCCCAGCGCCGCGGCCTTGGCGTCGAGGGCCGGGGCGAGCTGCTCCGAGAACCCCGGCAGCGCCTGCAGGCTGAGGGTGAAGCTGGCGGCGCAGGCGAGCAGCAGGGCGGCGGCCAGCAGCCGCACGCGCAGGGCGATCCGCCGGCCAAGGTGGGCCGCGGCGGCCAGCAGCAGGGGCAGGGCGAGGGCGACACCGGCGAGGGTCAGGCCGAGTCGCTTGAAGGTGGCGTCGCGGCCGGCCTGCCGACGGGCTTCCAGCGAGTCGCTGCGTACCGTGAAGAGCACTCCGCCGGCGAGCTGATCCTCGGCATCGCGCAGCGACTGGCCGACGAGTAGCGGCTCGCCCGGCGTGCAGTGGGACCACAGGCTGGTGCGGTGGAGGACGGCGTCGGCGGCGCTGGCGGACGGCTCGCCCGGGCCTAGGGCGAAGCGCAGCTGCCGGTGGCTGTCAAAGACGTGGATGGCGGTGATGTCGGCGTCGTCGGCGACGAGCCGGGGCAGGAGCCGCGCGACGCCGCGGGATTCGGCGAGGGTCAGGCCGTTGGCGGCGCTGCGGGTGAAGGTGGCGCGGATCTCGTCGGCGGCAATGCCGATGCGGGACGCGGTGAGGCCGGTGAGGAGCTCGCCCTCCTTGTGGATCAGCAGCAGGGCCTGCAGGCCGAGGGCGAGGGCCTGGGCGATGAACAGCAGGAGCCCGATGCGCAGCCAGCGGGCGAGGGTGAGTCTGGGGGCTGCCGCCGGAAGCGGGGGCTGGCTGGCTGAGGGGGACATCCGCGGCACTCCTGGGCGGGGGCGGGATGCCGGGAAGATTGCCGCCCCTTCATTTGACCAGCATAGGCCAAGGGGCGCGGCGGCGCACGCCGGAATGACGTGCAGCGAAAGGCTGGGTGCTTCATCCGCGGGGCGGGCGCCCCGCGGAGGATGGCGGGTGGATCAGCCCTGGCTGTCGGCGCTGCCGCCGACCGGGGTGAACAGGGCGTCGACGAACTCCTTGGCGCGGAAGGCCTGGAGGTCGTCGATCTGCTCGCCCACGCCGATGAAGCGCAGGGGCTTGGGGCTCTGGCGGGCGATGGCGGCCACCACGCCGCCCTTGGCGGTGCCGTCGAGCTTGGTGAGCACGAGGCCGGTGACGCCGATGGCGGCGTCGAAGGCCTTGACCTGCTGCAGGGCGTTCTGGCCGATGTTGGCGTCGAGCACCAGCAGGACTTCGTGGGGGCCGGAGGGCTCGGCCTTCTGGATCACCCGGCGCACCTTGGCGATCTCTTCCATCAGGTGCAGCTGGGTGGGCAGGCGGCCGGCGGTGTCGGCCAGCACGATGTCGATGTTGCGGGCGCGGGCGGCGCTGATCGCGTCGAACACCACCGCGGCCGGATCGCCGGATTCCTGGGCGATGACGGCCACGCCGTTGCGCTCGCCCCAGGTCATCAGCTGTTCGCGGGCGGCGGCGCGGAAGGTGTCGCCGGCGGCCAGCAGCACGCTCTTGCCCTGGTTCTGGAAGTGCTTGGCGAGCTTGCCGATGGAGGTCGTCTTGCCCGAGCCGTTAACGCCCGCGATCATGATGATGTAGGGCTTGTGGCTGCTGATCTCGAGGGGTTGCTCGAGCGGCTGGAGGATGGACAGCAGGCCTTCCTGCAGCGCGCCCTGGAGCTGGTCGGCGGTTTCGAGCTTGTCGCGCTTCCAGCGCAGGCGCAGCTCTTTTAGGAGGTGCTGGGTGGCCTCGACGCCGCAGTCGGCCATCAGCAGGGTGGTCTCCAGCTCTTCGAGGAACTCCTCGTCGATCTTGCGTCGGGAGAACAGGCTGGTGATGCCGCCGAGGCCGCCGCCGATCTGCTCGCGGGTGCGGGACAGGCCGGAGCGCAGACGGTC
Source organism: uncultured Zoogloea sp. (assembly GCF_937894855.1). NCBI lineage: Bacteria > Pseudomonadati > Pseudomonadota > Betaproteobacteria > Rhodocyclales > Zoogloeaceae > Zoogloea > uncultured Zoogloea sp. The sequence continues at coordinate 10,783 of NZ_CALAYQ010000148.1, read as the reverse complement.
CATCCACGAACGCTTCTTCTCGGGTTCGGGGGCAGGCGCCGGCGCGGCGGCGGGTGTGGAAGCCGGTGCCTGGGCAGGGGCCGCAGCCGTTTCCGGCGTTGGCGTTTCGGGAGGCGTATCGCCGCCCTTGAGGGTTTTCTTCAGGAAACCAAACATGAGGAGCCGGGTCTGAGTGTGGGTCGAATCTTGGCGGTCAGCGCGCGAAGCCGCGTGCCAAAGCCGGTTGGCCGGGGTGTCGGATGCCGCTATGATGCCGCGCGAACACGTGGGGCGCAGCGGGCAATGAGTTGGCAGAAAAGCTTCCGACAGCCTGCATCTTCAAATTTTACCAGATGCTTCAAAAGCCTATGATGAATCGCAGTTTGCGCTCCGGCATCGTTGCCGGCGCCCTGGCGGTGGCCTTCGCCATGCCGGCCTGGGCCAATCCCTTCGAGCACACCCTTCCCAACGGAATGAAGCTGATCGTCAAGGAAGACCGGCGGGCCCCGTCGGTGGTGCACATGGTCTGGTACAAGGTGGGCGCGATGGACGAGGTGGATGGCACCTCGGGCGTGGCCCATCTGCTCGAGCACATGATGTTCAAGGGCACGAAGAAGGTCGGCCCCGGCGAGTTCAACAAGCAGGTGGCCGCCGCCGGTGGGCGCGATAACGCCTTCACCAGCTACGACTACACGGCCTACTTCCAGCAGGTGCCAAAGGAAGCCCTCGGCAAGATGATGACGCTCGAGGCCGACCGGATGAGCAACCTGCAGATCACCGAGGAGGGTTTCCGCAAGGAGATCGAGGTGGTCAAGGAAGAGCGCCGCCTGCGCACCGACGACAAGCCCCGCTCGCTGGTCATCGAGCAGCTGATGGCCACCGCCTTTCAGGCCCATCCCTACCGTCGCCCGATCATCGGCTGGATGTCCGACCTGGACAACATGACCGCCCAGGACGCCCGCGACTGGCACCAGCGCTGGTACGTGCCCAACAACGCCACCCTGGTGGTGGTGGGCGACGTGGATCACGCCGCGGTCTTCAAGGAAGCCGAGCGCACCTACGGCCACGCCAAGGCCCGCGCCCTGCCGGTGCGCAAGCCGCTGTCCGAGCCCGAGCAGGCCGGCCCCCGCCGCACCGTGGTGAAGGCCCCGGCCGAGCTGCCCTACGTGGCCCTCGCCTGGCGCGTGCCCACCCTGCGCGACATCCACAAGGATGGCGACTACTACGCCCTGCAGGTGCTCGCCGCGGTGCTCGACGGCTACGACGGCGCCCGCCTGGCCAAGAACATCGTGCGCGGCAGCCGTGTGGCGGTGACCGCCGGCGCCGGTTACGACGGCACCGCCCGCGGTGAGTCCCTCTTCGTGCTGGATGGCGCCCCCGCCGCCGGCAAGACCGTCGCCGACGTGGAGGCCGCCCTGCGCGCCGAGCTCGCCCGCATCCAGACCGACGGCGTCTCGGACGACGAGCTGCGCCGGGTGAAGGCCCAGGCGGTGTCCGGCCAGGTCTACAAGCGTGATTCCCTGATGGGCCAGGCCATGGAAATCGGCATGGCCGAGATGGTCGGTCTGTCGTGGAAGAACGACGCCGAGATGCTGGCGCGCATCCGCGCGGTGACGCCGGCCGAGGTTCAGGCCGTGGCCCGCAAGTATTTCAGCGACGACCACCTCACCGTCGCCCAGCTTGATCCCCTGCCGGTGGACCCGCAGGCCCGCGCCAAGGCGCAGGCAGCCGGCGGCCATCACCACTGACGCCCCGCTTTCCTGGTGAATCGACTGATGATCTCTCCTCGCCAACGCTTCGGTCTGGCCCTCGCCCTGACCGTCGCCACCCTGATTTCGTCCCCCGCCCGCGCCGGGCTGGCCATCCAGAACTGGACCACTCCCGGCGGCACCCGCGTGTTCTTCGTCGAGAGCCGGGCCCTGCCCATCGTCGACGTGCAGGTGGATTTCCGCGCCGCCGGTACTGAAGTTCCCGCCGGCAAGGCCGGGCTCGCCGGGCTGACCCGCGGCCTGCTGGATGCCGGCGCCGGCAACCTCGACGAAGACGCCATCGCCAACCGCGTCGCCGATCTCGGCGCCCAGATCGGCGGCGGCGCAGACATGGATCGCGCATCGCTGTCGCTGCGCACCCTCAGTTCCGCCACCGAGCGCGACGGCGCGGTGGATCTGCTCGCCACCCTGATCGGCAAGCCGACCTTCCCGGCCGCCGCCGTCGAGCGCGAGAAGTCCCGCCTCATCGCCGGCCTGAAGGAGGCCGAAACCCAGCCGGATTCGATCCTCTCCCGGCGTTTCGCCGCGGCGATCTTCCCGGATCACCCCTACGGCCGCACGCCCACCGTCGACACCGTGACGACCATCAGCCGCGACGATCTGGCGGATTTCCATCGCCGCAACTACACGTCTGCCCGGGCCACGGTGAGCATCGTCGGCGATGTCTCCCGCGCCGAGGCCGAGGCCATCGCCAACCGGCTGGTGGCGGGGCTCCCCGTGGGCGAGGCGCCGGCCGCGACGGTCAACACCACGGTGCCGGTGCGCCAGGTGATCCGCGTGCCGCACCCCTCGGCCCAGGCCCACATCGCCGTCGGCCAGCCGGGCATCCGCCGGGGCGATCCGGATTTCTTCCCGCTGTTCGTGGGCAACTACATCCTGGGCGGCGGCGGCTTCGTGTCGCGGCTCACTGGCGAAGTGCGCGAGAAGCGCGGCTACGCCTACAGCGTGTATAGCTACTTCGCGCCCCAGCGTGACGTCGGCCCGTTCCAGATCGGCCTGCAGACCAAGGGCAGCCAGACCGACGACGCGCTGAAGGTGGTTGGCACGACCCTCGACGAGTTCCTCGCCAAGGGCCCGACCGACGCCGAACTCAAGGCCGCCAAGGACAACCTCATCAACGGCTTTGCGCTGCGCCTGGATTCCAACCGCAAGATGCTCGAACAGGTGGCGGCCATCGGCAGCTTCGGCCTGCCGCTGGACTACCTCGACACCTGGCGCGACAAGGTGCGCGCGGTCACCGCCCAGCAGATCCGCGACGCCTTCCGTCGCCACGTGTCCCAGGACAATCTGGTGACGGTGGTGGTGGGCGGCGATGGCGACAAGACCGCGGCGCCGAAAAACGGAGCCGCCCGTTGAGTCGCATCCGCATCATCGGCGGCGAGTGGCGCTCGCGCCTGATCGACGTGCGCACCGTGAAGGGGCTGCGCCCGACGCCCGACCGGGTGCGCGAGACGCTCTTCAACTGGCTCGGCCAGGAGATGGACGGCCTGCGCTGTCTCGACCTCTTCGCCGGCAGCGGTGCGCTGGGTTTCGAGGCGGCCTCGCGGGGCGCGGCGAGCGTCACGATGATCGAGCAGGACCCGGTCGCGCTGGCCGCGCTGCAGGCCAACGCGAAAACCCTACAGGCGACGCGTGTACAGGTTGTGCGGGGCGATGCGCTAAACTTCGCCCGTTCCACGGCCCAGCCCTTTGACGTCGTGTTCGTCGACCCGCCCTACCGGGCCGGCTGGATCGATCGCATTGCGCCGCTCCTGCCGAAACTCCTCAGCGATGAGGGGCTGGTCTATGTGGAAGCGGAATACAAAATCGACAACATCGACCGATTGACGCGAATCAAGCACGGCTCGGCCGGACAGGTGTATTACCACCTCTTCGCCCGCGCCGACTGATCGACGTCGATCTCGCCGGCCGGGAGGGGCATTGCATGAGGGACGGTATCGCGGTTTATCCGGGCACCTTCGATCCATTCACCCGCGGACACGAGGATCTGGTTCGCCGGGCCTCCCGTCTGTTCGAGAAGCTCATCATCGGGGTGGCGGCGAGCGGCGGCAAAGGGCCGATCTTCTCCCTCGATGAGCGCGTGGAGATCGCCAGGGAAGTCCTGGCGCCTTATCCGAACGTCGAGGTGCAGGGGTTTTCTTGCCTGCTGATGGATTTCCTGCACCGGAACAACGCGCGGGTCATCCTGCGCGGGCTCAGGGCGGTGTCGGATTTCGAGTACGAATTCCAGATGGCCGGCATGAACCGCAAGCTTTACCCGGACGTCGAGACGGTATTCCTGACGCCGGCCGACGAGTACATGTTCATCTCCGCCACCATGGTGCGCGAGATCGCGCGGCTCGGTGGTGATGTCAGCAAATTCGTGCAGCCGAGCGTCAACGCGCGGCTGCTCACCAAGATCAACAAACAGTAAGTAACGAAGGAAACAAGCAAAATGGCCTTGATGATTACCGACGAGTGCATCAACTGCGACGTCTGCGAGCCGGAGTGCCCCAATGGCGCCATCTCCCAGGGTGATGAAATCTACGTGATCGACCCGAACAAGTGCACCGAGTGCGTCGGCCACTTCGACGAGCCCCAGTGCCAGCAGGTCTGCCCGGTGGATTGCATCCCCTTCAATCCGGAGCACCCGGAAAGCAAGGAAGACCTGATGGAGAAGTTCCTCCGCCTGACCGCCGACAAGTAAGCAGTCGCGCGCCAGAACGGAAAAAAGCCGGCGGCACCTTCGGGTGCGCCGGCTTTTGTGTTTTTACGGCCGGGGAGGGTCAGGCCGCCAGGGCGGAAGGCGCTCCGGGCGCCACAGGCATGCCGAGGGCCTGCTCGATCCGGTCGGCCAGCTTTCCGAGCTCGCCGAGCTGGGTGACCAGGGTTTCCTCGGCCTGCTGGAGTTCGCGCACCCGGTCTTCGAGGGTGTCGGTGGCCTGGTGGATGCGCTTGACGCTCTCGAGGCGGCGCTTGAGCTGCAGCTGGTATTCGCGCACCTGGGTTTCGAGGGGTGCCATCACCGCCCGCAGCCACTGCTCGGCATCGCGGTTGGCAACCTCGAAGGTGCGCCGGGCCTGCACCGCGACGGTCTCGAAGAACTTCTGGGTGAGGGTGTGCTTCTCGGTGGTGACGATGGTCAGCACCGTGTTGAACTGGCTGTTGAAGGCTTCTTCGAGGCGCTCGATCTCCTTCTCGTAGCGCAGGGTGGAGAAGGCGGTGGGCGCAGCGAGCTTCAGGCCGTGCTCGACGGTGAAGCGCTTGTACATGGCGTCGAGCATCTTGGATATCTCGCCGATCTCGTCGGTGGATTTCTTGAGGTTGCCGCGCAGGTGCTGGAAGAAGCCCTTCATCGCCTCGCGCAGGCCGCGGGAGAAGGCGGCGTCGAGCATCGCCTCGCGGGTGCGGCGGGTCTCGTCGCGCAGGGCGTCGAGGCCCAGGTGGCCGAAGAGGTTGTTGGAGAGGTTGGAGAACACGCTGCGCACGGCGTAGTACTTCTGCAGCCCTTCCTCGAACTCGTCCTTCTCGGAGCGCACCTTGCGCATCATGTATTCGATGACGTTCTGGTTCTTGCCGCGCAGGTCGGTGAGTTCCTGGAGCTGCTCGCGCAGGCCGGTCAGGCGCGCGTTGAGGAGCTCGCGGCTGCGGCTGACGATGTCGGCCACGTCGCCGTGGGTGTTGTCGCGGACGATGTCGCGCTTGGTGGGCAGCAGCTCGGTGGACAGGGCCCGCTCGAGATCCACCAGCCGGCTGCGTTCGAGCAGCTCGACGTCGTCGCTCACCTTGGCGACCAGGCCCTTCTGGGCCGACACCGGGAAGACCTGCGACGGGTCGATCTCGAGGGTGCTGGCGACGCTGGCCACCTGGCCGGCGATCTCGCGCTCGATCTCTGCGTCGGTGCGCGGGCCGTCCCACAGGCCGTCGATCTTGTTGAGGGCGACGATGCGGCCGCGCTGGCGGCGCCCGGCATTGACGTGCTCGCGCCACACGGCGAGATCGCTCTGGGTGACGCCGGTGTCGGCGGCCAGGATGAACAGCACCGCGTGGGCGTTGGGCAGCAGGTTGAGGGTGAGCTCGGGTTCGGCACCGATGGCGTTGAGGCCCGGCGTGTCGAGGATCACCAGGCCCTGTTCGAGCAGCGGGTGCGGAAACTGGATGATGGCGTGGCGCCACAGGGGAATCTCGACCTTGCCCTGGGCGTCGGGGCGGATGCCCTTGTCGCCGCTGCCGTCGATGGGGAAACCCAGCGCCTCGGCTTCGGCCACGGTCGCCATGCGCGTCTCGCCCACCTGGGCCAGCGCCTGCTGGAGGCTCTCGGCCGAGCTGGTGTCGAGGGGGCGGATCTGCCATTCCTCAGGGTAGCGCTTGAGTTCGGTGATGCTGGCGTTGGTCTTGCGGCTCTCGATGGGCAGCAGGCGGATCTCGGGCTGGTCGCCTTCCTTCCATTGCAGCTCGGTGGGGCACATGGTGGTGCGGCCGGCGCTGGAGGGCAGGATGCGGTTGCCATAGCCGGCGAAGAACACGGCGTTGATGAGCTCGGACTTGCCGCGGGAGAACTCGGCCACGAAGGCGACGATCAGCTTGTCCTCGCGCAGGCGGTCGAGCAGATACTGCAGGCGCAGATCGGACTGGGCATCGCCGATCTCGTTCTCCTGCAGCCACTTGCGGAGCTCCCCGATCCCCGAGGCGACGTCTCCGCGCCACTGGGTGTAGGCGGAGAAATGTTCAGCAAGCATTTGGGCGTCTTTCACGAGCTTGATTCCTGGCCACGCGCCGCATTACCGGCAAATTTTTGCGAGTTGACAGCATAAACGGGATCGCCCCGCGCCGGAATGGTTTCAGCGCTGGCAGCGGGGGCAATAGAAGGTGGCGCGCTGGCCCATGATCCGCTTGCGGATCGGCGTGGCGCAGTGTCGGCAGGCCTCGCCGTCGCGGCCATAGACGAAATACTGTTGCTGGAAGTAGCCCGGCGCGCCGTTGCTGCCGACGAAATCCCGCAGCGTGCTGCCGCCCGCCGCCAGGGCGTCGGCGAGGGTCTCGCGGATGCACGCGACGAGCCGGGCGCAGCGCTTCGGGCCCAGTTCGCCCACCGGCGTGGTCGGGTCGATGCCGGCGCGGAACAGGCTCTCCGACGCGTAGATGTTGCCGATCCCCACCACCACGCTGCCGTCCATGATGAAGAGCTTCACCGGCGTGCGCCGGGCGCGGCTGGCCTTGTCTAGCCACGGGCCGTCGAAGGCGTCGTCGAGCGGCTCGATGCCGAGGCCGGCGAGGAGCGGGTGGGGCGCCTCGCCCGGCTGCCACACCACTAGGCCGAAGCGCCGCGGGTCGCGCAGGCGCAGGGCGCAGGGGCCGAAGACGATGTCCAGGTGGTCGTGCTTCTCGGGCGGCAGATCGGCCGGCACGATGCGCAGGCTGCCGGACATCCCCAGGTGCACCACCAGGCTCCCGGTGGAAAAACGCAGCAGCAGATACTTGGCGCGCCGCTCGACGGCGACCAGGGGCTGGCCGGCGAGGAGGTCGGCCAGATCGGCGGGCACCGGGTGGCGCAGTCGGCCGTTGCGGATCACCGCGCCGGTGGCGACGAGGCCGGTGAGTTCCGGGGCGATGCCGCGGCGGGTTGTCTCGACTTCGGGGAGTTCGGGCATGGCAACGGGCTTTGCGGGGCAGGGCGAAAGGAGCGAAGGCCGCTTGCTTGCTGGCCTTCGGGAAAGCGCCTAACATCGGGCGAACCCTATTGTAGCGGCGCGATCCAAGCTCACGCAGCCGTTGCCCGATGCGTCGGGCCTTGAACCGACAGTCCAGTCCGAGTCATTTTCCATGAAGCCATCTTTCCGCCTTGCGCGCCCGGCCCGTCTGCTTGCCGCCCTGTTTCTTGCGGGTGGCCTGCTGGCCGGCGCGGCCCACGCCCAGCAGCCGCGCGATGCCGGGGGCGTCGAGGCGACCGAGGGCAAGGCGGTCTATCCGGGGCAGGAGCTCACGCCGCAGATCCTCTACCAGCTGATGCTCGCCGAGGTCGCGGGCGCCCGCGGCCAGGGCGTGATGGCTGCCCAGTCGTATCTCGATCTCGCCCGCCGGACCCGCGACGCCCGCATCGCCCGGCGTGCCGCCGAGATGGCCGTGTTTGCCCGTCAGACCGACCTCGCCAGCGACGCCTCCCGCCTGTGGCTGGAGCTCGATCCCACGTCGCTGCAGGCCCAGCAACTGGCCTCCGGCGCCGCCGCCAGCAGCGCCCGCATCGAAGAGCTCGAAACCCATCTCGCGTCGGCGCTGGCCCGGCTGGGCGACAAGGTTGGCCCGGCGCTGATGGGGCTTAACCGCGGCCTAGCCCGCATTCCCGACAAGGCGCTGATCCGCCGGCTGGTGAATGACCTCACCCAGCCCTACCTCGACCAGCCCGAGGCGCACTTCGCCCGCGCCAACGCGGCCTACACCGCCGGCGATGCCGCAGGCGCCGCCCAGGCCCTCGAAGGTGCCCTGCGCCTGCGTCCCGACTGGGAGCAGGCGGTGGTGCTGGAGGCCCAGCTTCTCCAGGAGACTTCACCCGGCAAGGGCATCGAGTCGCTCCGGACTTACGTCGCCGCCCATCCCGACGCCCGCGAGCCGCGCATCACCCTGGCCCGCCTGCTGGTGGCCGCCAAGCAGTTCGGCCCGGCGCGGGAACAGTTCGACGAACTCCTCAAGCGCTCGCCCGACGACCGCGACGTGGTGCACGCCTCGGCGCTGCTCGCCATGCAACAGGGCGACCGGCCGGCGGCCGAGCGGTATTTCAAGCGGCTGCTGGAGCTGGGCTTCCCCGAGCCCGACACCGTGCGCGTCTATCTAGGCCAGCTCGCCGAGGAAGCCAAGCGTCCCGACGACGCGATCGCCTGGTACAAGGCCGTCGAACCGGGCGCCCAGTACGTGGCGGCCCAGGGGCGCATCGCCCAGGTGCTGGCCAACCGGGGCAAGCTCGGCGATGCCCGCGCCCACCTGCAGGCGCTTGCCCGCGAGGCCGCGCCGGCCGATCAGGTGCAGTACGTGCTGCTCGAATCCCAGCTGCTCCGCGACGCCAACCGCAACGACGACGCCTTCACGGTGCTCGACGATGCGCTCCGGCAATCTCCCGACAATCCCGATCTCCTCTACGAATCCGCCCTGATGGCCGAGCGGATCGGGCGGGTCGAGGTGATGGAAGGTCGGCTGCGCAAGCTCATCGCCCTCAAGCCCGACCACGCCCACGCCTACAACGCCCTCGGCTACTCGCTGGTGGATCGCAACCTGCGCCTCGACGAAGCCGAGACGCTGATCCGCAAGGGGCTGGCCCTCGCGCCCAACGACCCCTTCATCATCGACAGCCTGGGCTGGGCCCAGTACCGCCGCGGCAAGCTGACCGACGCCCTCGAAACCCTGCAGAAGGCCTTCGCCCTGCGGGCCGATCCCGAGATCGCCGCCCACCTGGGCGAGGTGCTGTGGATGCTCGGTCGCAAGGAAGAGGCCGCGAAGACCTGGCGCGACGCCGCCAAGGCCCATCCGGACAACACCGTGCTGGCCGACGTCATCAAGAAGTTCAAGCTTTGAAGCCCGCTGTCCTGATGCTTGCGCTCGGCCTCGTTGGCTGCGCGGCACCGGCCCTGCGCACACCGCCGGCCGAAATGGCGCCTGCCGCCGAGATCACGCGCTTCGCTGTCGAAGGTCGCCTTCAGGTGCGCGACGCCGAACGCAGCGCCGCCGTGGGTTTCGACTGGCAGCACGACGGCCCGCGGGATGAATGGCTGTTCACCGGCCCGCTGGGGCAGGGCCTGGCGCGGATCGAATCCGACGCCAGCGGCGCCCGCATGACGCTCTCCGACGGGCGCCGCTTCGAGGCCGCCTCGGCCGCCGAGCTGGCCGGTTCGCTCCTGGGCGTGGAAGCGCCCTTCGCCAACCTGCCGCGTTGGGTCACCGCCCGGCCCGGCGCCGGCGCCCAGGTGCGCACCGTCGACACCCAGGGCCGCCCGCGCAGCGTCGTGGACCAGGGCTGGACCATCGATTACACCGACTACACCGGCGAGGCGCCCGACGCCCTGCCGCGCAAGCTCGACGTCCACCGCGGCGACACCCGCCTGCGCCTGATCGTCGATGCCTGGAATCCCTGAGATGACGACCGCTGAAATCTTCGACCCCGCCGCACCCGTGACCGTGCCCGCGCCGGCCAAGATCAACCTGTTCCTGCACATCATCGGGCGTCGCCCTGATGGCTACCATTTGCTCCAGACAGCTTTCCGGATGATCGACTGGGGCGACGAGATCACCCTGCAGCGGCGCGACGACGGGCAGATTCGCCGCACCACCGACGTGCCCGGCGTGCCGGCCGAATCCGATCTCGTGGTGCGTGCCGCGCTGGCCCTTAAGGCCGCCAGCGGTTCGCCCTGGGGTGCCGACATCGGCGTGGAGAAACGCATTCCCATGGGCGGCGGGCTCGGCGGCGGAAGCTCCGATGCGGCCAGCGTGCTGATCGCCCTCAACCGGATCTGGGGCTGCGGGCTGTCGCGCCAGCGGCTGCAGGAGATCGGCCTCACCCTTGGCGCCGACGTGCCCTTCTTCGTGTTCGGCGAGACGGCCTTTGCCGAGGGCGTGGGCGAGGCGCTGCAGGCGCTCGACGTGCCGCCGGCGTGGTATGTGATGGTCGCGCCGAAGGTGTCAGTGCCCACTGCTCAAATTTTTTCTGCGCCAGGGTTGACACGGGATAGCAAACCCCTAATAATGCGGGGCTTCGCAACACACGAAACGCGAAACGACATGCAGGCAACGGTCTGCAAGCTGTTTCCCGAAGTGGCTGAAGCGCTAGGGTGGTTGTCGCAGTATGGGGCAGCAATCATGAGCGGTTCGGGGGCCTGCATCTTCGCTCCCTTCGATTCGAAGGATGTGGCAGAGCAGGTCAGTGCCAAGGCCCCGGAAGGTTGGGATGTCTGGATTGCCAAAGGGCTTGACAGTCACCCGCTGAAGGGTTGGGTCGCGCAAGTGTGAAAACGATTTCTTGGGGAGTCGCCAAGTTGGTCAAGGCACCGGATTTTGATTCCGGCATTCGAAGG
>NZ_CALAYQ010000147.1:0-42554 GCF_937894855.1 uncultured Zoogloea sp. | reverse complement strand
CATGATCGTCAGGGGATTACGAGCGACTGAGGAGATGACTTGGCTGGACGCTTACGAAGTTCTTGTCGTGGATCGCCGGGACATGCGTTTTAGGGCGGCTCATTTCGTTCGACCCTCCAATCGCCGGTCCAGCCGAGATTGCAGACGAAAAACTACTTTCCAGCTTCCAGTTTCTCCACGACGAAAGAATCGATGATCCGATCGACCAGATTCTGGACTTTCACGTACTCGGCGTTTTGGTCGATTCGCGCTCCGTACATATGGCCGAACGCCAGGTAGAAGTAATAGTTCGAATCGCCTACCGGGAGCAGCCAGACGTCGTTTTCGTCCATGCCCGGTACGGTAGGGCTTCTCTCGCGCAGATGTACCCAGCGGTTACCGTTGCGCACCACGTATTCGGTGGGCTCCAGGAACGCTCTGAAATGCGTGCCTTCGGCAATCTTTCTTTCGTTGTAGTCGCGGGTCCATGTTTCCTTATCCAAAATGAGATGCTCGATCGACTCGGCGCGCCGATCCCGGATACCTAGCGTGACCGCGCCCCCGGCGGTCCAGTCACCACAGAATTCATCGAAAGTCATGAAGTCATAGCCGAAGTAGGCATTTCTGCGCTTCGTGCCGAGCAGCTGGGATGCTGCGCTTCTTCCCGGGTGTGGAGGTTGATAATCACGTCGATTTAGGATGTAACCAGGTACTGGCAGCCTCGGGGTGTTCGCCGCACCACTGGTATACCTCACTGTGGTGAATCGGACGTTGCTCGGTTCCGCACCGTTGTAGCACACGCCGATATTGACTCCGTCGAGGTAGGCGTGAGAAACGCGGTACTCTTCGAACAGGTTGAGCTTGTAGTACTTGAGAGTCAATTCGCGTGGGGCGCGAGGTGATGATGGCAAGGGCTGATCAATCCGGGCTTGGGGTGGCTTGATGGTGCAGCCTGATACTACCGTGGTCAGGACCCAAGAGAGCAGCAAGATGCGTTTTGAAAAGTTCATTTCACTCTGCTCTCCAATCGCCGGTGTAGATGTTCAAGTTGATCAAGTCAGGCGTCGCCCTGTGCTGACCCATAAATTACGCTTGGTAGAGTCCGTTCTTGATTGAAGAGTTGCCGGTAAAAGGTCCGGGTAGTGCTTTGTAGTTTTCATAATTCGTCTTCATGATATTTTTCTCGATTTCCATTTTTCGATACTTCATTAGAATTTGGGTTTTTTTATATAAATTGCAAGTTACTGATTGGATGGAAGTGCTTCTCGAACTGGTAGGGGAGCAGGCGCCACTCGTTCAATCACGAAAGGATCAGGGGTGTTGTCGTTATCTACCCTTGCTATGCGCAAAGAAGAGATCAGCTCTTCCATCAATGCCGCCGCACGTTTGATGGCAGCAGGGTGATTAGAGGGTTCAGGATTGGCGTTGTAGTTGTAAGTGGGCAGCCCAAAACTCAATCCGAGCATTCGATCTTTAGATAGCCGGGTCTTGTAATAGAAAATTCTGTCCGAATCGCTATCCATCGCATCGCGAACCCAGACTCGGCCGTTGATGACGATGATCTCTGAGTCAAGATAAATTTTGTAGTCTGATCCGTTAAGAATTTGTCCAGAGCGGATTGCATCTTCGACCTTTTCGGCTGGGATTATCTGATCTCGCATAATTTTTCGTGAGAGTTGGCGGAGCTTTTCGGGTGTTGAAAACTCCAGTTGTTCTTGGGGTTTTAGGATACGGTATATGATGCTAAGTCCATGTGTTTTGCAATCTTTGAGAAAATTAAGTTGAAATGTGCTCTTGCATTGATTCCAGCTGAGGTCTGCTAATTTTAGTTTTCCGTTCTCTCTCAAGATTAATTTCTGCATATCCATGTCGGGTTTAATAGTTTCCGTGTAAGGCCATATCCAGCTTCCAACGTTGGCTGGTGCGTCTGGAACAATCATGGTTATAACGAAACTATCTACCTCTATCCGATAGTGCTCCCCCGGATTTAGTAGTTTTTCTGATGCTATGTTTACGTGTGGAAAAAAGTGTGGGGGATATGTCTCATATAGACGCCGAAGCGCGACTATGTCGTCCCGATTAATGCCGTATCGACGCATGTGTTGGTAAATTGATTCGCGCTGGCTGTTGAATATTTTTAAGTTGTCTTTGTTAGTGACTTCTATAGTCAATGCTCTTTCCGAAAATCCAATAATTATTATGAATAATATAATCAATGATCTAGTTTTAATAAGCACGCTTATTTTTCATCCTTCTTTAAGCTTGACCACTGGTACGGGAGTGTGTGTGGGCTTTTTTCAATAGTGCAAAATAAGTCCGATAGGCATAGTGAGCTTAGGAGCGCTGATACTAGGTTTAGTGGTGATGAAAGTGAACGGAGGCCGACTATCTGTGGGACAAGGTCATTGGGGGCGTCACGGTAGCGATTTTTTTCATTAATTATATCGCCAATATTTTTCTCTTTCATCATAAGGTTGGTTGTCTGCATTGTATTCGCTCCTGCATGAAAAACGACGGCGTTGTTATTTAAGGCTTTTGCACTTGATCCCGATGCTGCTTGCACAAATTCAGCTCCACCACGACTATGAGTCACCCAATTTACTTGCTGCCCGCTCGTCTGAATGTACTCCAACTGGTTGCGAAGACCGACTACCGACTCTGATTCGACCCCAATTTTTGTCATGAGGGCGCTCCACACGTCGATAACGAAACCTTGCGTTGGCGCATAGGACAAAGTGTACCTATCAACGGGCGTGTATGGCGTATTGTCACCAGTTTGAGTATTTATAACCGCTTGTTTTTTTCTTGCCGCTGCGTCCACATGAGTCAGCATCAGCGCTGCTGCGTAGTCGGACTTATTGTCCATTCCGTTTCTTGCGGCAAACTCCGTAAACCAGTACTTTTTTTCCTCACGCGTATTTGCGATCGCCAAAGCTTTTGTGCCGAATTTCATGATGAGGTAGGCGTCTCTTTTGTTCCTTTTGTCGATCACGCCATAAGGGTCGGCGCTGTATCCTGGTGTCTTTGGTGATTCAACCTTGTCTTCCGTGCTGCTCTTTACGTCTGGATGCGACGTTTTTATCAGTTCGAGGTAGCTCTGGAGTTCATCCTTGTGCGCTCGTGTGAGATCGCTGGCCTTGTCGGAGATTGCTGCCTTTCGGGCGTCTGTTTCGGAATACGTATACATCATATTGTAAAGGTCGCGCGTTAGTTCTGCGCAGGCTGGGGTGGTCTTCAGCAAGCCGTCGCAAGCCCCGTGGAATGCGGCGTCACGTTGCTGGTCCAGCATCTGCAGTTGCGCGGCTGTACTGCAGGCTTCCGCGTCGCTGGTTTCTGCACAGGCTTTCCTGGCTTTGTAGCGAGCTTCGTTCTCTTGATGCGAAAGGTAATTGTTCGCGACTTCGTTGAATGCCCCCGCAGCACCGGCGGAGCCACCTACAGCAATGCCGGCTGCGGTGCTGACCGTTGCGGTAATGGTGTCGGTGAGTGGGCCCTTAAGACCTGCGTCTTTCAGCGTATCTGCAACGATAGGGGCGGACAGTGTTCCTGCTGCGCTACCTGCGGCGCCGGATAAGCCACCGGTAAGTCCGCCGACAAGGGTGTGAGCCAGCAAACGTTGGGTTCCGCTATCTCCCCATTCTTGTTCAATTTTCAGGGCTTTGTACTCAAACTCCCGCTTGCGCTGTGGATCTGTTTCGACTTCGGCATCTGCCCTAAGCTGCTCTGCGGCCTCGATCTCCTTATTGGCGTAGTCGCCGATAGCCTTACTGGCTTGTGCGCCAAAGGTTTGAGTGATGAGTACCTGGGCGTTGATGTCCTCCTGCACCTTTCCGGAATCGAAGATTCTGGTGATGCCTGTTTCGGCATCGCCCGTGCGTGCTTCGCTTTGGCCAGCGATCCCGCTGATCGCGGCCCGTGTGGTGCTACTCGATTTGTCGCTGGACTGCCCGAACCCCGCACTGTTGCCCATCGGCTTGAACATACCGTCGGTCGCTTGGCTGGTTCCGATGTTGATGCCTACGCTGGTGGCTTGGTAACTGGCGTGGTTGTGAATGTCGTTCAGGGTGAGGGCGCCTTCTGTACCGAAGTGGTTCGCTGCGTGCTCTATGGCCGCCTGGGTGCTGGTGATTGCACCGCCGGTCAGCCTGGTGTTGCCGCCAACGGAGACCTGAAATCCGCCGTCGCCGGCCTTAAGTCCGGTCTGCTCCATCACGCTGGCGAAGTCGCTGTCGATCTGGCTCAAACTGGCATTCACGCTTGCCGATCCGCCTGCGCCGACGGTGGCACTGCCACCCAGGCTGCGCTGGCGACTCTTGTACGTGCTGGTGTCCTGCACGCTCTCGACGAGTAGATCGCCTCCAATGGTGGCCTCGATCTGCCGGGCCTTGGCGAGCGCTCCTTTTACTGTTGTGTCTCCACCGGCGTTGAGCGTGAGCTTCTGGCCCGCATCTACGTGGCTTTGGGTGTGAGTGACATCGTCGCCGTCTGCCCCGCCACGTGCAGTGCTGGCACTTGCAGTCACGCCGATGCCGTTGTTTCCGACGGTGACGCCGATCGAACCGCTGCTGCTGTGGTTGGTTGAATGCTGATCAGCGGTGTTGCGGGCGGCGAGAAGCTGGATCGCATTCTCAGCAACGAGGTTTGCGTTCGCTCCGGCTGCCACTCGGCTGCCCTGAATGGTCAGTGTGCTCTGGGGCCCGTTACCGGAAGCCATGATGAGGACATCGTGACCGGCTGACACGTTACTACTGCGGCTGCTTTCGGTGGTCTGGATGACCTGTCCCTGGCTGCGGCTTCCTCCGACACTCAGGGTCAGGGATAAACCACCAACTTTGTCTGCGGCATTTGCGTCGCGGGTGGTGGCGTTGCCTTTGTCGTCGGTGCCCGTGACGATCTGGCCGGGCTTGCCGTCGATAGTTTGACCCTGCCCTTGGTTGATGGCTTGCGTGGCGTCATAGGTGGACATCCCGGCATTGGCGGCCGCCAGTGCTTTCATGCGACTGTCCGTGGTGCGGCTGCTCGCATCCTTCATCTGCAAGGTAGTTTGAACGGCGTTGATCACCGGGCCGCTCAGCGCCAGCGTCAGGCCGCTTTGCGTGAAGCGGGTGTCGGTCTGGCTGCGTTGGGTTTCCCGGGCCTCGAGAATGTCAATCTGCTGGGCGGCGAGGGTGATATCGCCGTTCGTGGCAAGCACGTCGCTGCCATGCTGGGCATAGCTGCGCCCTGCCCACAGTGCGATGTTGCCGTCGGTGCCCCCTATGGTGGACGCAGCTGCACGTCTGCTCTGGGTGTCGTGATCGGTTTGTTGCCGTTGTGTGCCAAGGGTGACGCCCAGACCGCCGCCGCTAAACAGGCCGGAATTCTTCTCGGTGCGGATGTGGTTCTCGTTGAGTACTTCGGTGCTCGCTTCTATCCGCAGATCGCGTCCGGCGCCCAAGCTTGTAAGTTGGGTGCTCACCACATTGCTGCCCATGACCCGGATGTCCTGGCCGGCATACAGGGCGGTGGTGTCGCCGCTCAGGGTGCTGGCGAGGGCAGTAGTGCTGTCAAGCGTATCGCGGGTGGTGATGGTTTTGCTGGATAGCAGGCTGCGTTGTTTGTACTGGTGGGCCTCATCGAGAAGCTGACGCTGGGTGCCGGCCATGAGGGTGAGGTCGCGCCCGGCCGTGACCGTCAGGGCGCCCTGGTCGCTGGTGAGCTGGGCGGCGCGGGCGGTGATGTCCTGGCCGGCTTGCAGTTGCAGGTCGCCGGTGGTGTGGATCGTGGAGCCGATTTCGCGGTCCTCCCCGTCTCGGCGATAGTTTCGGGCGTTCCAGACGATCTCCTGGCGACGGCTTTCGGTCTGCGTGCCGAGATCCAGATTGCGGCCAGCGACGAGGGTCGTGGTGCCCGCCGGGCCGGCCCCGGTGGGGGCGAGGTTGATGAGCTGGCTGGCGTCGAGGTGGAGATCACGGCCGGCTTCGAGGGTGAGATCGCCGCCCCCGACATAGACGGTGGCGGTCCGGTCGACGGCGGTGCGGCTGCCCTGGCGGGATTGGGTGGATGCAGTGGTGCTGGCCACCGTGAGATCGCGTCCGGCGAGGAGTGTCAGCGCGCGCGAGGCTTCGATGCGGCCGCCGATGTTCTCCAGATCGCCCAGCGCCCGGGCGTCCACTGTGTTGCCAACGATACGACCGCCCGCATTGCGCAGGGTGTCGGCGGTAAGGTCCAGGCGCTCACGCGCGGCGAGGGTGCCGCTGTTCGTCACGTTGCCTTGCGCAGCGAGGGAGAGGCTGGCGCCAGAGAGCAGGCCCCCGGCGCCGTCGATGTCGCCATCGCGAACGACGGCATAGACCTGAGGTACAAGCACGTGAGTCACGCTGCCGTCGGCGAGCGTGATGGGGGTGCTCACAAGCCAGACGATGTCGGTGGTGAGCGCTGCCATCTGTTCGGCACTGAGGGCGACGCCTGGGCGGAGTTGCCACGCTTGCGCGAAGCGGGCTCCGGCAGTCATCAGCGCGGCAAACTGGGTCTCGTCGTCGGCGTAGCCGTCTAGGAAGCGCTGGCCGGTGAGCTGGGCGACCTGCTCGCGCACGAGGCGTTGTTCGTAAAAGCCGTCGCCGAGGCGCTTCTGCACTGCGTTCGGGTCGCTGGCGAGCTGGCCCAGGAGGTAGTCGGAGCTAAGCCAAAGGCGCGCATCGGTGAAGCGCGGGTCGGTCTCGATGAGGTAGCGGGCGCTGCTGTCGGCGTGGAGGCGGAAGAGGCTGCTGGTGGGTAGGGTGAAGGATGGCGCGATGGTCCGCACCATGGTCTGCTCGCCGCTGGCGATGGTCTTGCCGGTGGGGATCGCCGGGGTGCGAGGGGCGGCGCTCTCGGCTGCGGTAGCCGCATCACGGGACGCCGGGGCGTTTTGGGCTGTGGTGTGCGTGGGGCTGTCTGTCGTGTGGGCTTGTGCCAGCGTGTTGACGACCACGTCCGGGCTCCCCGGGGCCGCGCCGGTATCCCGTGCGACGGGGGTGGCGCTTGCGGTGCCAATGGTGTTGCCGCTGATTGGGGTGCCGGCGTCGATGGTGCGGCGCACTTCGATGAGCGCCGGACCACGGAGGGTGGGTGTGCTTGCGTGGCTGCCGGTTGCGGTGGTGGCGACGGCGTCGACCGCGCGATGCGCGATGTGGGTTCCGCTTCCTGCTACCTCGGCGTTCTCGGCGAGGACCGGGGTGGCTAGCGCGTAGGTCTGGATGGTCGGGGCGGGGATGTAGTCGGCAGACTTTGCCTCTTCTCGGTCTCGTCCGTCCTTTTTGTCGCGCTTGATGCTGATCGCGGTCCCGATGTCGGTGATGGTGCGCGTGCCGGTGGCCGTGCGGTTATCCAGTGTGGCGAGCTCAAGCTGGAGTTGCCGGCCGGCGACGATCTGGCTCATGTCGTTGGTGAGCGTTGCGCTGGTGACGTGCAGATGGCCACCGGCCAGTATTCGTGCCGGGTCGCTGGCGAGCAGGCGTGTCTCGTCCACGGTACGGGTAAAGGCGTATTCAGTGAATGACTCGCCTGAAGTCTGACGACCGTCGTCGTACGGCTCATTCAGCACAAGGGTTCGCACCCCGTCGTCAGCGTGCCTGTAGGTGAAATGGACTTCCGACACGTCATAGCGCTCCGGTTGGCCCTTGAACGAGAACTCCCGATGCGGCGTGACCGAGGTGCGAACCACCTCGGTGGCAAAGTGCGTGTCCAGATTCTCGATGCGCTCTGCGGCGAGGGTGAGGTTGCCGAGGGCTTCGATGGTGGCGCTGCGGTTGGTCACGGTGTGGGCTTGGCCGCTGGCGTGGCTGGCGGTGTCGAGTCCACCGCCGATGACGAGATCGCCAGCGCTGAATAACAGGCCGTGCTCACTGTTGATGAGATTGCCGATGCCCATGTCGAGGCGCTTCCGCGCGGCGATCACCGGCGCGCTGCCGTCTTCTGCGGCGTTGGTGAGGGTGGCGGCCTGGATTGCCAGGTGGTCCCCGTAGATGCGGCCACTACCTAGGTTGTCAAGGAGGGCACTTTCGAGGCGCGCGTCGCTGGCATCGATGAGGCCGCGGTTCACCAGGGTGGAGCTGGCGAGGAGTGCCGAGCCGGCCTGCATTTCGCCAGTGGCCCGGTTATCGAGGGCTGCGACCTGTACGTCGAGGTGGCCGCCAGCGGCGAGGCTGGCGCTGTTGGTAAAGGTGCCCGGCAGCGCAACCCTGGCGTTGCCGTTGGCGCGAATTTCACCGTTGTTGCCGAAATCGCCAGCAAGGTGCAGGTCGAGATCGCCCCAGCTGAGCAGGCGCCCGTCGCCACCGAGTGAGGCGGCGGAGACCGAGAGTTGCCGGCCGGCGAGGAGTTCGCCACCGCTGTTGATGATTGCGAGGGTTGGCCGCGGGTTAGGGTCGTGGAGCAAGACGCTGCCGAGGGCGCTCAAAAGGCCGCGGGTGTTGTCGATGTGACCGGTGCTGGTGACGCGCAGGCTGTCATCGGCGGCGAGCAGGCCGTCGCGATTGTCGAGCCGTGGCGTGACGAGCTCGACGGTGCGGCCCTGAATGCCCAGGCCGGCGCCCCGCGTGTTGTTGTTCAGGATGGCGGCGGCGCTGAGTTGGGCGTGTTGGGCGGATTGGATCGCGCCGTGCGTGTTGTCGATGCTGCTGGCGACCGTGAGGCTGAGATCGCCTGCGCTGTGGATACGCCCGTCGGCATTGTGCAGCGCCGTTGCCGTGACGATGGTGACGCCGAGGCTGGCAACGGTACCGCCGATGGTGTTGTCGATTTTGTCGGCGAGGACTTCAAGGCGGCCGGCGCCAATGTAGCCTGCCTGGTTGTCGAGAAGACCGCTGCGGAGCGCAACGTCGGAGCCACCGAGGATGCCGCCGGTTGTGCGGGTCGCGCGATTGACGAGATCGGCGCCGCGGGTGTCAATGAGCAGGTGACCGCTGGCCTGGATCAGACCTCCCTGGTTGTCGAGGGGGCCGCTGGTGATGGCAAGGGTGCCGGCGTCCTGGCTGCCGGAGGCGACGATGTGTCCGTCGCGGTTCGCAAGGGAACCACGGCTGGTTACGGTGGCGCTGCTGGCGACGAGCGTGCCGCGGGTGTTGTCGAGTTGGCCGCTTGCGAGGGTGAGGCTACGGGCGGCTGCGATGTGCCCGCCAACATTGGTGGTGAGCCCGCTGGCGGTGAGTGTGAGACCACCCGCGATGGCTGCGAGGGATCCGCTGCGGTTGTCCATCTCGGCGCCGGTCAGGTTCAGATCGGTGCCGGCTGCGATGAGGCCGGAGGCGTTGCCGATGGTGGTTGCGGTGACGTCAAGGCGGGTGCCAGCAGTGATTTCACCATTGGTGTTGGCAAGCGCCGAGGTAGTGATCAGGCCGTCATGGCCGGCGGAGACGCGTCCGCCGTCGCGGTTGTCGAGCAGACTGGTGGCAGCAAGGTTGAGGGCCCTGATGCTGGCAATCTCGCCGTGGCGGTTGTCGACAACGTTGGCAGCGAGCTTGAGTGCGCCGTTGCTGGCGATCTGACCGTCGCGGTTGTCGAGGATGCTGGCGACGTTGATGTGGGTTTCGCTGGTGCCGGTCTGCCAGATGGTGCCACCCTGGTTGTTCAGGCTGTCTGCGCTGAGGGCCAGGCCGACGGCCTGGGTGGAGGCGCCGGCAAGCTCGACGCGGTGGGCGACGAGATCGAGGTTGCCGGCACTGGCGATCTGGCCGCCGTCGCCGAGGAGCGTGGCTGCTCGGATACTCAGCTGGCCGGTGGCAGTGTGCTCGATACGCCCGGCCGTGTTGTCGAGGGTGCCTGCTGCAAGGCTCAAGGCGTTGCCGTTGCTGGCGATGCGGCCACGGGTATTGACGAGGGTGCCGGGTAGTTCGAGGTGCTGATCACTGCTGCCGGTTTGTACGATCTCGCCGTCGGTGTTGTCGAGGGCGGAAGCGCGCAGTGTGAGGGCTGCGGCATTGAGATGGGCCAGGCGGGTGTCGAGGAGGCCGGCAACCTGGGTTTGTAGCCCGTTGCTCGCGCTGATGTCGGCGCCGGTTGCGCGGAGATCGCCACTGCGTGCGGTGAGCTGGATGGAGGCGGCGGCGCTCTGGCTGGCGGAAAGCTCGAGCTGGGCTGCGTCGAACATGAGGCTGCCGGCGGCGAGCTGGCGGCCATGGGCGTCGAGCTGACGCTGGGCGCTGAGCGAGAGGCTGCCGTTGCCGGCGAGGCGTCCGTCTGCCTGGAGGCCGGCGGCCAGGAGGCTGCCGGCGCCCGCAGCGACGGTGCCGGCGGTGATGCCGAGGTCGCGCCCCGCGCCAAGCACACCGCCGTGGGTGAGGGTGTCGGCGACAGCGAGGGTGACGTTGCGGCCAGCGTACAGGGTGCCATCCGGGTTGTTGAGGTTGGCAGCCTGGAGATTGAGGTCGAGGGTGGCGAGGAGGGTGCCGCCCAGGTTGTCCAGTTGGCCGGCCGCAACAGCGAGGCCCCCGTTGCTGGAGATGCGTCCAGCGTGGTTGTCGAACTGTGCGGCGACGCTCAGGGTGCTCGTACCACTGCCGGTCTGCAGCAGTTTGCCGTGCAGGTGGTCAAGGGTGTTGGCGCTGATGTGCCAGGTGTCGGCCTGGGAGGTGGCGTTGTCGAGCACAAGGCGCTGGGTGCTCAGGTTCAGGTGGCCGTTGCTGATGATCTGACCGCCGCTGCCGGTGAAGTTGGTGGTGTCGATTGTCAGGGTGCCGCCGCCGGCATGGCCGATGAAACCGTTGCGGTTGTCCATGCCGGCAGCGCTGAGGTGCAGGTTGTCGCCGTTGCTGTGGATTTGCCCGCCGGTGTTGGTGAGGGCGCCGGGGAGTGCGATGTGCAGGGCACCACTGCCGGTCTGGCGCAAGTCGCCACCGGTGTTGTCGAGGCGCCGGGCATGAAGGCTGAGTTCAGCTGCGCTGACATGGGCGGCTCGGGTGTCGAGGAGGTCGCCGGCTTGGGCGTTGAGGGTGGTTTCGGCACGCACGTTGGCGCCGGACAGGCTTAGCGTGTCGGCCGCAAGGCGGATGGCATCGGCGGCGTTGAGGCTGCTGCCGAGGTCGAGAGCGGGTGCGCTGAGGGAAAGGGCGCCTGCGGCGAGGTGCTGGCCGTGGGCAGTGATGGCTGAGCTGGCCTGCACGTTGAGCGAGCCGGCGTCGGCAAGGTGGCCGTCGATTTGCATGCCGGCGGCGACAAGACTGCCGGAGCTGGCGTTGATCCGTGCGGCGCTGACATCCAGGTGGCGGGCGGCGGCGATCACCCCGTCGTGCAGGAGCGCGCCGGAAAGGGCCAGGGTGGCGTCGCGTCCGGCGTAGAGGCTGCCGCTGCCATTTGACAGCTCGCCGCCCAGCAGGGTGAAGTTGGTGGCGGCAAAGAGGCGGCCACTGGCGTTGTCGAAGAAGTCGGTGCTGAGATGGGCGGAACCCGTGGCGGCTTCGATCTGCCCGCCAGCGTTGGCGAGGCGGGCGGCGCCAAGGGTGAGGCCGTGGTTGCCGGCAATGAGCCCGGCGGTGTTGTCCAGCAAGCCGGCGATGCGGACGCCGAGTTGGGCGTCTTGCGTGGCAACGATGCTGCCTCCCCGGTTGTCGAGGGTGGCTGCATTGAGGGTGAGGTCGGCGTTGCTGGCGATCTGCCCGCCGCGGTTGGTGAATTCGTCGTGTACTTGCAGGTGTACGGCGCGGGTGCCGCTGCTGATGAGGGCGCCGCCGCGGTTGTCGAGACTGGCGGCGCTCAGGTCGAGGTGGTCGGCGCTCAGATAGGCGTCGCGGCTGTCGAGGTGGCCGCCGATCTGCGCTTGCAGTTGTCCGGTGGCCACGAGGCGGGCGGCGTGGGCGTCGAGCAGGTTGGCGCCGAGGGTGAGGTTGCGGGCACGGGTTGTGCTGCCGGAGAGGTCGAGACTGCTTGCGGCGATGCTGAGCGCGCCCGCGGCAAGGTTCTGGCCGTGGGCGGCGAGGGCTGAGCGGGCTTGGAGAGTGAGCGCACCGTCGCCCTCAAGTCGGCCGTCGGGCTGCAGGCCAGCGGCGAGGTGGCTGCCGGGGCTGGCCTGGATCCATGCCGCGCTGACGCCCAGATGACGGGCGGCAGCGAGCGTGCCGCTGTTCTCGAGGCCATCCGCGAGCGTGATGGTCACATCGCGCATGGCGTAGGCGCTGCCGTCGTGATTGGTGAGGGTGCCTGCGATGACGCGCAGATCGCCCGTGGTGTAGAGCTGACCGCGGGTGTTGCTGATGAAGTCAGCACCAATGGCGAGGCTGCCGTGCTGTGCCTCAAGGCGGCCACCGTCGTTGTTCAGGCTGCCGACGGTGAGGGCGAGGTCGGCGTTGGTACCGATGTGCCCGTCCTGGTTACGGAGCTGGCCGCTGATGGTGAGCGAGGCCGGAGCACTGCCGGTCTGGAGGAGGGTGCCCTGGCGGTGGGCGAACTCGGCGGCGGTGATCGTGAGATGCGTGGCCTGGGTCTGGGCGCGATCGAGGTCGAGATGGCCCGCGGTGAGGTCGAGCTGGCCCTGGGTAATGAGTTGCCCGTCGCTACCGCTGAAGGTGTCGGCGCGGAGGCTGAGGGTGCCGTTGCCCCGGTGTTCGATCTGCCCGCCTCGATTGAACAGCGTGGCAGCGCCGAGATTGATCGCGACGGCGTTGCTGGCAAGGCGTCCGCTGCTGTTGTTGAAGGTGCCGGCAAATACAAGCTGCAGCGGGTCCGTGCCCAGATGGAGGAGTACGCCACCTGTGTTGTCGAGGTCGTGGGCTGCCAGCGCGAGCTGGCCGGCAGAAATGTTGGCAGTCGCGCTGCGAAGCATGCCAGGCGTACTGGCGGTGAGGCGGCCCTCGGTGTGGAGCCGGCTTGCCGAGAGATTCAGGTCGCCCTGGGTGGCGCGCAGCTGAACGGCTGGCGCAGTGAATCGGGCCGTCGAGTGGTCGAGACTGGCAGCGCTTGTTTCGATGGCGGCGCCACCGATAAGGGTGCCGTGCGCCGCCAGGGGGCCGGCGGCGCTGAGGCTGAGCGTGCCGCCAGCGTTGCCGTAGCCGGCGACGAGCCAGGCGTCGGCGCCGCTGGTCAGACGCGCGCCAGGGGCGCTGGCGGACAGACTGAGGTCGCCACCGGCAACGGCGCTGCCATCAATGCTGAGCCCTGCGTGGCCGCTCAGTACGGCGTCAGTGCCGGCGCGCAGCGCCCCGCTGCTGCTGAGGGTTTCGGGCGTGGTGATGGTCAGCCGGGTGGCGCTGTCGATCTGCCCGCTGTTGTCGATCCAGCCACGCTGGTCGATGCGCACTTCTCCGGCTGAAGCTCCGATCTGGCCGGTGTTGCGGAAGCCTACGCCGGCTTCGGTGCCGATGAGGTGAATCTTGCCGGCGTACATGCCGCCCAGCACTGCGACGTCGAGGGCGAACGCCGGTACCGAGCCGGCCGGGGGGCGTGGTGTCGCGGTGCTGCCGTCTGCCGTGACGTCGGCGGCGCCGGTTATGGCTTGCAGATCCGGGGCCCACACGCCGGCATTCAGCCGGATTGCCCGCGCGATGAGCTGGGTGAAGTCGGTGTCCCGCGCGTCGAGCCCGAGGCCATCGACGACGAGCGTACCCGTGCCGACGCGGTAGCCATCGAGGCGGCCGTCGGTGACGACTGGCGTGCCCGTGGTGAGGGTGGCGCGGCTCGCGTTGATGAAGCCGCAGCCATTGCAGAGGATTCCGGCCGGGTTGGCGATGATGACTTCCGCACGGGCGCCTCCGACTTCGAGGTAGCCGAGCAGCTGGCTGGGGTTGGCGGCATTGACTTCGTTGAGGATGACTCTTGCACTGCCCGTGGCGAGCCAGGGGTTGCCTTGCACGAGTCCGCCGAGGCGGGTGGTGGCGCTGTTGCGGGCGTTGTTGAGGATGGTGCCGGCAGCACGGACGTCGAACTGGCTGTAGGTGTTGCGCGATACGCCGGCAGCGCTGGGGGTCTGGATGTTGACGAGGGGGACGCCGTTCGGGGCGGTGAGGATGGTCGGGCGTTGGCTGCCGGGAGCGCGGCCATCGGCGACGATCTGCGCGCTGACCTGGGCGGGCCATAGCAGGCTCCCGGTGATGAGCATGACCCCCGCGCTGAGGGCCCGAAGGTGCGTCTGGCAGGGCGCGCGCACGGAGCGGCCGGGCGATGCGCTGCGTCCAGGGGTACTGCCCTTCGGATGGCTGCGGGCGTTTTCGGCGACAGCCATCGGGATGCCGCGGGTGGAGTTGAAGACGAGGCGGAAACACAGTCGGTTCATGGTCAGAAGCCCGATTCAGGGGAGATGGCCAGGGGTTGGCAGGTCAGGCCGATGGCGAAGCCCATCAGGGCGATGGGCGTCTGGAAGTCGGGCGACCGAGACGAGGGTGGGCCGGCGAAAACGTTGTGGTTCAGGAGGCAAGCGTTGCTGCGGATGCCAAACGTGGTGCAGGTGGGGGCGGCGAGGGCAGCGAGGGGCGCGCGAATGGTGGAGGCACGGGGGCCGTGGCCGGCTGTCCCGCCGGGCATGCTGTGGCGCCTGATGACGACTTCGGGGTCGTCAATGGTGTCGCCGGACTGGCGGCCTCTGGTTTTGAGGATGGCACAGGTCTTGGTGCCGGAATCGCGGTGGAGCAGCTGGGGGAGCCGGGTCTGGCCGTTTCGGGATTCGCCGTAGTGGCAGTCGAGCTGGGGGCGACCGTCAATAGCTTGGTGATCGCGGCTGCCGTTGGCGGTGATGTCGCAGGTTTGGCGGGAATGGGCGTTGCCGAGGCTCGTTGGGGCGAGGTGCTGTGGATGGGATGGGCTGAGTGTCATGGGGCATCAGGGATGCCCGCACTATCTTCCATCGCGACCGCGGATGGCATTGCAGGCATTCAATGTGAATGATGTAATGCCTGTAAGTGTATACACATTGTATGGTTAAAATCAATGTGGGTAGTCGTTTTGCTTGAGCGCCCGCTCGTCATGTCCAGATTGGGGTGCCGCCGGCGGCTCTTCTACTGGTCATGCCATTACCCGCCAGCAGTGTATGAGTGGCTGGCTCAGCTTGCCGCGCCTCAGGTCAATGGAGCTCTGGAAAGCGCCGTAGCCATAGCCAGGCGACGCAGAGCTGGACGCAGATCGTCAGGGCCCAGGTGCTCGTGACATAGCAGCAGGCGGCGGGGAGCATTACTTCCAGCAGTTCCTCGAAGGCCAGCCCGAGCAGGAAGAACACCAGCGTGAGGCAGGCCCACTTGGCCATGAATCCCGGGAGGTGGACGCCCATCTGCCGGTTGTGGCGGTAGTTCTGCCGGCGTTCGATGAGGCTGCCCTGGGTTACGTCGCGAAAGCACGCGAAGGGCCACAGATAGCGGTAGAGGAGGTGCCAGAAGGGTTCCTGGCACGGCGGTGGTGTCCTGTCCATCCTGGCCTCCCGTCGAGGTGGAAGTCCGCCCTGTCCGTATGCCGTGTCGCCGGCGAGGCGGGCCCCAGAAGCAAAAAAGCCGACGCTGACGCGTCGGCTTTCAGGCTGGAGCCGGTCGATCGAATTACTTGACGGCAGCCTTGGTGCGCAGGTCGGCGATATGGCGTTCGACACTCTGCTGCTCAAGACGTTGCTTGAGCTGACCCTTGACCTCGTCAAAAGCCGGGGCCTTGAGGGCGCGGCTGTCTTCGAGCTTGATGACGTGGTAGCCGAAGTCGGTCTTCACCGGGGTGGTGGTGATCTTGCCCTTCTCGAGCTTGGTCAGCGCTTCGGCGAAAGGCTTCACGAAGCCGGCCGGGTTGGCCCAGCCCAGATCGCCACCCTTTTCGCGGGAGCCGGGATCCTTGGACTGCTTGGCCAGATCTTCAAACTTCTCGCCCTTTTCGAGCTTGGCGATGATGGCCTTAGCGTCCTCTTCCTTCTCGACGAGGATGTGGCGGGCCTTGTATTCCTTGTCGCCGAGCTGGGCCTTGATCTTGTCGTATTCGGACTTCACATCGGCGTCGGTGACGGGGTGGGTCTTCACGAAATCCTGCAGGTAGGCGCGGATCAGCACGGCCTGGCGGGCCAGTTCCATCTGGGCCTGGACGCTGCCGTTCTTTTCGAAACCCTTCTTGCGGGCTTCCTGGGAGAGGATCTCGCGGCGGACCAGTTCTTCCTTGACGGCGTTGCGTAGCTGCTCGGATTCAGGGGCACCCTGGGACTTCTGCTCGGAGATCATCACGTCGGCGCGCGCCTGGGGGATGGCGGTGCCGTTGACGGTGGCAACAGTCTGGGCAAAGGCGGGCAGCGCAACGAAGGCTGCGAAGAGGGAAACGACCAGACGGCTCGGGAGGGTTTTCATCAGTTTTCCTTGCGTGGTGTAGGGGGTGGAGATTTAAAGGTCTTCCGGGGTTTCTGCCTGGATGGCAAGGGCGTGGATTTCCTTACGCATCATGTCGCCGAGCGCATCGTAAATCATCCGGTGACGGAAAACGGTGTTCTTGCCGGCGAACGCCGCCGAGACAATGGACAGCCGGTAATGCCCGCCGCCCGAGCGGGCGCCCGCATGGCCGGCGTGCAGGGCGCTGTCGTCGATGAGCTCGACCTTGACCGGCGCCAGCACGGCCAGCCGCTGGCGGATCTCGTCCATGACGCTCACGGCAGGGTTTTCCGGAACGGCTTGACGGTACAGCGGGTGAACACGCCGGTGGTCATGTAGGGATCGGCCGCGGCCCAGGCTTCGGCGTCGGCGAGGGAAGGGAACTCGGCGATGATCACGCTGCCGGTGAAGCCGGCAGGGCCGGGGTCCGGTGAATCCACGGCAGGGCAGGGGCCCGCCAGGACCAGCCGGCCTTCGGCCTGCAGCGCCTGCAGGCGGGCGACGTGTTCGGGACGCGCGGCGAGACGCTTGTCCAGGGAGCCGGGGGCATCTTCGCCGATCAGGACATACAGCATTACTTGGGTTCCTCTTCAATGTAGCGGGACAGCAGCATTCCCTGGGCCAGCACGAACACGAGCATCAGACCCATGCCGCCGAAGAGCTTGAAGTTGACCCAGGTGTCTTCGGAAAAATTGTAGGCGATGAAGATGTTCAACACCCCCATCAGTGCAAAAAAACTGGCCCAGGCGAGGTTGACCGTCTGCCACAGGTGCTCGGGCAGCTTGAGCTGGGCTTCGAGCATCGTGCGGATGAGGTTCTTCTTGAGGACGTGGGCCGAGAACAGCAGCGCCACGGCAAAGAACCAGTAGAGCACGGTGGGCTTCCACTTGATGAAGGTGGGGTTCTGGAAGATCAGCGTGGCACCGCCGAAGATGGTGACGATCGCCAGGCTGACCCACAGCATCGTGTCGACCTTGCGGTGCCGGAACCACACCCAGGCGATCTGCCCGATGGTGGCGGCGATGGCCACGGCAGTGGCGGCAAAGATGCCGGCAAACTTGTACGCGACAAAAAACAGGATGATCGGGAACAGGTCGAAGAGGAATTTCATCGCAGGACGCTGGGAGACGGCTCGGCAGGACGCAGGAATGGCGACGGAAGGGCCGGCAGGGCCGGACGGTCCGGGTCGCAAACGGGCGTACTGTACTGAATTACAGCCGGCGCTGGAAGCACCCGGCAGGGATCGGCGAACGATTTATTCACGAGCGCCCGGTGGGTCGGCCTTGTTGCGCATGTGATCGGCGAGGCCTTCGATGGCGCCCCACAGGCGTGGCCGCAGCGGGTGGTCGGGAAGGACCTCGTCAAGGGCCAGGTTCATGCACATCAGCCACTGGTCGCGCTCGGCGCTGGTGATGGTGAAGGGCAGGTGGCGGGCACGCAGGCGCGGATGACCGTTGGCCTGCTCGTACAGCGGGGGGCCGCCGAGCCAGCCGCTCAGGTACATGAAGAGTTTTTCTTCCGAGCCGGAGAGATCCTCCGGGTGCATCTGGCGCAGTTCCCAGGCTTCCGGCAGGGTGTCCATCAGGGCGTAGAAGCGATGCACGAGGCGGCGAAGAGCGTCTTCGCCGCCAAGCTGGGCGTAGGCAGTGGTGGTTTGCTCAGGCGCCATGGACATCCAGCGAGCGGCTGCGACCGCAGTTGAGGTTGGCGGGCAGGGCTTCGTCCATCATCTCGGGGCGGGGCAGCTGGAGCGCCGCCATCTGTTCGATGAAGCTCTGGCGGTTGTGACCGCTGAAACGGGGGTTGCCCAGTTTTTCCTGGGCGATGCACGACACCCGGGCGCCGCGGTAATCGTGGCCGGGGTAGACCAGGGTTTCGTCGGGCAGCGTGAACAGCCGCTCCGTGACGCTGTCGTAGAGCTGGCCGGCGTCGCCACCCTGGAAATCGGTGCGGCCGCAGCCGCCGATGAGCAGCGCATCGCCGGTGAAGATGCGGTCGCGCCATTGGTAGGTCACGCAGCCCGGGGTGTGGCCCGGGGTGGGGATGACGCGGATCACCTGGTTGCCGAAGACGATGGTGTCGCCGTCGCCGAGCAGCCGATCGGCGCAGCCGGCGGCACCGGCCCGGCCCATGGCGCTGCGGGCGCCGGTAAGCTCGCACAGGCCGGCTGAGCCGGTGATGTGGTCGGCGTGGATGTGGGTTTCCAGCACCCAGTCGAGCTGCAGCTCCTGTTCCTGCAGGAAGCTGAGGTAGGCGCCCAGGTGGGCCTTGACCGAATCGATGATGATGGCGTCGCCGGTGACGGGATCGGCGAGCAGATAGGTCAGCGTCGAGCTGGCGTCGTCGAAGAACTGGCGGAACAGAATCATGGGTTTTGCGCCATAAAGGGGATTGCTCCGATTCTAGCTTTAACTCGGGTCCTTGGGCGCGGCCTGGAGCAGGATGTGGGCATCCAGCCCGCCGCCGGGGCGGGATGCCAGCTGGAATTCGCCAAATTGCCCGCGGATGATGCGGTCAACGATGGCGAGCCCGAGGCCTGACCCCTTGGTGTTGCTGCGGGCGGCCTCCAGGCGCGTGAACGGGCGCTTGACGCGCTCGGTTTCCGAGGCCGGGATGCCCGGGCCGCGGTCGAGTACGTGGAGCACCGGTCGGCCGTTGATCACGCCGGTTTCGAGTTCGGGTGGCCCGCCGGCGTAGTTGAGGGCGTTCTCGATCAGGTTGGTGACGGCCCGGCGCAGGGCCTGGGGCCGGGCCAGCGCAGGGGGGGCGCTGCTGCGCCGGAGGTCGATCGGGAAGCCGCGCCGGGCATACACGCCGGCAAGTTCGTCGGCGAGTTCGCCGAGATCGACGGCAGCGAGGGTTTCGCCGCCGTCGATGCGGGAGAACTCCAGGAACTGGCCGATGATCCGGTCCATGTCCTCGATGTCGGAGACCATCGCGTCCACGTCGGTTGGATCGGCGCCGCACATCTCGACGCCCAGGCGCAGGCGGGCGAGGGGGGTGCGCAGGTCGTGGGAGACGCCGGCGAGGATCAGCGCCCGGTCGGCGTCGAGCTGCTGGAGGTCGTTGGACATCTGGTTGAAGGCATGGGCGAGATCGGCGACTTCGGCGGGGCCGCTCTCTGAGAGCCGAGGCGGGATCTCGCCCCGGCCAACGGTGCGAGCAGCGGCGGCCATCGCGCGCAGCGGGCGGTTGAGCCGCGAGACGATCATGTAGGCGCCGAGCATCGCCAGGCTGAGCGCGGCCAGGCCCCACCACATCCACTCACGGGCGTGGGGGCGGATGATCCGCTCGGCGGGCAGCATCACCCAGAAATCCGCGTGGTCGGCCGGGTCGTCGGCCTCGATCCGGAAGCTCACCCAGAAGCCCGGCAGGCCTTCCCACGATGAGGCGAAGCGGGTTTCGGCGCCGAGCTGCAGGCGCACGTCAGTCATCACCTGACGCAGTACCGCGGTGTCTTCAAGCGGGGCGATCTTGTCCTGGGGCTCGGCCGGGTAGATGCGGATGCCTTCGAGGGTGGCCAGATCCAGCAGCAGATCCTTGCGCAGGGCCGGATCGGCGTTGAGCAGCGCGGTGCGGGTGAGGTTGATGATGCTGACGACGGTCTGGGCCGTCTGCCGCGCCCGGTTCTGCTGGTCGAAGTGGCTGAAGATGACGGACCACACCGTGACCGAGGCGAGCATCAGCACCGCCACCAACAGGAAGATTCGCCACAGCAGCGAGCCGGGCAGGAGGGCGCGGGGGTGAAGCGTCGACACGGATAGGCGTTATTGGGCGGTGTGCTTGTTGCCGTCGGGCACGAAGACGTAGCCGAAGCCCCACACCGTCTGGATGTAGCGGGGCTTGCCGGGGTCTTCCTCGATCAGCTTGCGCAGGCGGGAGATCTGCACGTCGATGGAGCGGTCGAAGACGTCGTACTCGCGGCCCCGGGCGAGCTCCATCAGGCGGTCGCGAGAGAGCGGCTGGCGCGGATGCTGGAGCAGCACCTTGAGGAGCGCGAATTCGCCGGTGGTGAGGAGGGTCTCCTCGCCGTTGCGGACAAGCACGCGAGAGCCCAGCTGCACGACGATCTGGCCAAAGCGCACGTCTTCGTCTTCGGTGGCGGGGGCGCCCGGCGGGGTTTGCGGCTGACGGCGCAGCACCGCGTGGATGCGGGCGACGAGCTCGCGGGGGTTGAAGGGCTTTGGAAGGTAATCGTCGGCGCCCATCTCGAGGCCGACGATGCGGTCCACGTCGTCGCCCTTGGCGGTGAGCATCACGATGGGGATCGGGTTGTTGGTGCCCCGCAGGCGCCGGCAGATCGACAGGCCATCCTCGCCAGGAAGCATCAGGTCGAGGACCATCAGGTCGAAATGCTCGCGCAGGATCGCGCGATCCATCTGGGCGGCGTCGCTCACCGTCTTGACGGCAAAGCCCTGCTCGCTCAGGTAGCGCTTCAGCAGATCCCGGAGGCGGAGGTCGTCATCGACGACCAGAATGCGATAGCTCTCTTTTTCCATGACCCGAATCCTAGCGCCTCGCCCGTCCGGCCGCCAGACGGGCGGGTGAGGGCGGGTAAGCAAACGTAAGCCGTGAAGGGGGTCTAACATCCTCTTACAAAGGTTGATTCCATTCTCGGAGGGGACTGCCAGAATCCAATTGGTCAGGTTAGGATTCAGCCCCATGGAACGTCAGAAGACATTGTCGACACTGCGTGCACTCGGCCTTCTCGTGGCAGGCGCCATCGGGCTGGGCGCTGGCAGCGCCGCGTCGGCCGAGGGTGTCGAGCGGGCGGGTGCGTGGTTGCGTTCCTACGCAGGCCCTTACGACCGGCAGGGGCAGATCCGCGATGCGCAGGGGCTCGTCCCCGATGCCCAGCAGCGCCGTCCCGAGGCCGAGGACAGCCGCAATCCGCGGCGCTGGTCGTCCGAGGAGCGCCGTCAGCTGCGTCACGATGTACATGAAGCCGGCCGTGATGTTTACGGCCCGATGCGCCGGCGCGACTGAGCTTAGATCGCGCAACGCCGCCGCGGCTCGCCGTCGCGGAAACGGTAGAATGCGCGGGCCATGAGAATCCTCGCCATCGAAACCTCCACCGAAACCGCTTCCGTCGCTCTGCTCGACGGCGAACGCATCAGCGAGCGGTCGGTTGCCGGTCGCCCCGGCCACTCCGAAACCCTTCTCCCCGAAATCCTTGGCCTTCTTGCCGATGCCGGCGCTCGGCTGGCCGATCTGGACGCCATTGCCTTTGGCGCCGGCCCGGGTGCCTTCACAGGCCTGCGGCTGGCCTGCGGCGTGGTGCAGGGGCTGGCGATGGGCGCTGGCAAGCCGGTGATCCCGGTCGGCACGCTGGAAGCGCTGGCGAGCCAGTGCGCGGACGAGTCCGGTGCAATCTTCGTTGCCGTGGATGCGCGGATGTCCGAGGTTTACTTTGCCGCCTACGAGCGTCGCGACGGCCAACTGGCTGAGCGCATGGCGCCCGCTTGTGCGGCGCCGGGCGAGGTGCGGCTGCCGGCAGAAGGCGAATGGTTCGGTTTTGGCTCGGCCTTCAAGGCCTATGGCGAGGCCCTTGTGCCGGCGGTTGGTGAGCGCCTGACGGGCTTCGATGCCTCGCCGGTGCCCCTCGCCTCGAGCGTGGCCCGACTGGCTGCGGTGCGTCTTGCCCGTGGCGAGACCATCGACGCGGCGCTGGCTGCGCCGCTCTACGTGCGCGACAAGGTGGCGATGACCACGGCCGAGCGCCTCGCCCGCGGTGGCAAGGCATGACCGTTGGCGATTTTCGCTTCGTGCCGATGCAGGAATCCGACCTGGACTGGGTCGCCGCCCAGGACCGGGTGCTTTACCCGTTCCCCTGGTCGGAGGGCAATTTCTCCGATTCCATGTCGGCCGGTTACAGCTGCTGGATGATGTTCGACGACGCGGAGCCGGTGGGCTACGCGGTGCTGATGCGGGTGATCGATGAAGCCCACATCCTCAACATCAGCGTCGTGGCCGATCGTCAGCGGGGCGGGCTTGGCCGGCGGCTCCTCGATCATCTGGCAAGCACCGCCCGGGAGGCGGGCGCGACGCAGCTCTTTCTTGAAGTGCGCCCGTCCAACGCTGCGGCGCTGGCGCTCTACGCGCGGGCCGGTTTCGAGACCATCGGACGCCGCAAGGGCTACTACCCGGCGGCCGGCGGTCGCGAGGACGCGCTGGTGATGAGGCTGCCCCTGTGACCCGACGCCGCGACGCGATCCTCCGGGAGATGGGGCTGGCGCCCCTGTGGCGGCTGCGCGGCGCCGAGCCGGTCGAGGAAGCGCAACCCGAACCACCGGTGCCTGTGCCCGAGCCGGTCGTCGCCGCGCCCGTTTCTGCGCCGGCTCCTGCATCCAGGCCGGTGCCGCTGGCGCGTTTTGTTCCGCCTGTTGCAGTGCCTACCGACGCGCCCGTCGAGGCGCCGGCGCGACGTCCGGCGCCACCGGGCGACATCGCCGGGCTGGGTTGGGACGATCTCGAAGCCCGCATCCGCGAGTGCGACGCCTGCGCCCTGTGCAAGCGTCGCAAGCAGGCGGTGCCCGGCGTGGGCGACCGGCAGGCGGACTGGCTTTTCGTGGGCGAGGGGCCGGGCGCCGAGGAGGACGAGCGGGGCGAACCCTTCGTCGGCCAGGCCGGACGGCTGCTCGACAACATGCTGGCGAGCATCGGCTTGGCACGGGGCAACGATGTGTACATCGGCAACGCGGTCAAGTGCCGTCCGCCCAACAACCGCACGCCGGAAACCGACGAGCTTGCGGCGTGCTTCCCGTATCTCGAGCGCCAGATTGCGCTCATCAAGCCGCGGCTGATCGTCGCCCTCGGCCGTCCGGCGGCCCAGGCGCTGCTCAACCAGGAAGTCCGGATCGCCGCGGCGCGGGGCAAGCTGTTCGAGTTCGGCGGCATTCCGGTGGTGGTCACCTACCATCCGGCCTATCTGCTGCGTAATCTGGCTGACAAGGCCAAGGCGTGGGAAGACCTGTGTTTTGCCCGGACAACGATGAAACGTCTGAAGGCCGATGCAGTCTGATTGCAAGATTTGATGGCGTCGGATGGGCGGTACCTTGGGTTTATCCCGAGTCGCTAGAATGGTTGATCGAGCTTTGGCTTCAGACACTTTTTCCTGACGAGGACACACCATGCGTATCAAGCTTTTCCTGTCGATGATCCTCTCGCTGCTGCTTCTGTCGGGCTGCGGCTACAACCAGATCCAGATCAACGACGAACAGGTCAATGCGTCCTGGTCTGAGGTGCTCAACCAGTACAAGCGTCGGGCCGATCTAATTCCGAACCTCGTGCAGGTCGTCCAGGGCTACGCCTCCCACGAAAAGGAAGTGCTGACCCAGGTGACCGAAGCCCGCGCCAACGTGGCGGGGATGAAGGTGACGCCGGAGTTAGTGAATGATCCGGAAGCCATGGCCAAGTTCCAGAAGGCCCAGGGAGACCTTTCCGGAGCGCTTTCGCGCCTGCTGGTGGTGACCGAAAACTACCCCAACCTCAAGGCCGACGCGAACTTCCGCGACCTGCAGGCCCAGCTCGAAGGCACCGAGAACCGCATCACCGTGGCCCGCAACCGCTACATCAAGGCGGTGCAGGATTACAACGTGACGGTGCGTACCTTCCCCAACAACCTCACCGCGATGGTGGTCGGCGCCAAGCCGAAGGCCAACTTCTCGGTGGAGAACGAAGCCGCCATCAGCGAAGCGCCCAAGGTCAATTTCGGCGCGCCGGCGGCTCCGGCCAAGCCGGCTCAGTAAGCCCGGCAAGGCGTATCCCGCCGTGGCGCTGGCGCGCGTGATCGGACTGCTGGCCGGGCTGTGGCTCGGGCTTTTCGGGCTGGCGTTTGCCCAGGAGTTGCAGCCGGTTCCGGCGCTCAGCGCCCATGTCACCGACACCGTCGGCCTGTTGCCCGAAGACCGGCGGCAGGCGCTGGAGTCGCAGCTTGTCCAGCTGGAAAAGGACAAGGGCGCCCAGCTGGCGGTGCTCATCGTTTCCACGACCCGACCCGAACCCATCGAGTCCTACTCCCTGCGCGTGGCGGAAGCCTGGCGGCTGGGGCGCAAGGGCGTCGACGACGGCGTGCTGTTCGTCGTCGCCCGGGACGACCGGCGGATGCGCGTGGAGGTTGGCTACGGGCTGGAAGGCGCGGTGCCCGACGCCATCGCCAAGCGGATCGTCGCCGAGGTGGTGGCGCCGCGTTTCAAGGCCGGGGATTTCCCTGGCGGCATCGAGGCCGGTGTTACGGCCCTGATCGCCCGGATCAATGGCGAGGCGCTGCCGGCGCCCGCGCCCGGCGCTGCCGGTGCCGATGACCAGCAGATGGGGCTGGAGGAGGCGCTGGTGCTCGGCATCATCTTTACGCTGGTCGTTGGCAGCGTGCTGAAGGCCATCTTTGGCCGTCTGCTGGGTTCGACCATCGCGGCCGGGATCGTCGGGGTTGGCGCCTGGACGCTGACCAGCGTGCTGCTGGTGGGCGCGGTGGGCGCGGTGCTGGCGTTCATCTTTTCGCTGGTTGCCGGTAGCGGTGGAGCAGGGCGTATCGGCGGCGGGCCGACCATCGGCGGTGGTTTTGGCGGGGGATTTGGCGGTCGCGGAGGTGGCGGCGGCTGGTCGGGCGGTGGTGGCGGTTTTGGCGGCGGCGGCGCGTCGGGAGGCTGGTGATGCGGATCGGACGTGTGCTTCGTCATCTCTTCACCCCGTCATGGGTGCTCGGCCGTACGTTTACGCCGGATGTGATGGCTGCCATCGACGCGGCGGTTGCGGCTTCCGAAGCGCGCCACCGGGGCGAGATCCGCTTTGCCGTCGAGGCGGGGCTGGATCTGCCTGAGCTCATGCGCGACGCCACGGCCCGGGAGCGGGCCGTGGAGGTGTTCTCGCGCCTTCGGGTGTGGGACACCGAAGAGAACACCGGCGTGCTGATCTATGTGCAGTGGCTGGACCGCCAGGTGGAGATCGTCGCCGACCGCGGCATCGCCCGGTGTGTGCCCCAGGTGGCCTGGGACGGCGTGTGTCGCACGATGGAGGCCGCCTTCCGTGACGGACGTTTTGGCGAGGGATCGGTTGAAGCGGTGCGTGCCGTGGGCGATCTGCTCGCGGGGCCTTTCCCGGCCCGGCCCGACAATCCCAACGAACTGCCGGATCGCCCGATCCTGCTTTAAGGCAACGGCCCGCCAGCGGCGGGTTCAGCTGCTCCCCAGCAGCGGCGTCTGGCCGATGCTGAAGTAGAGCGACGCGCCGTTGCCCACTTCGCCTTCGGCCCACACCTCGCCCCCGTGGCGGCGGACGATGCGGGCGACAGTGGCGAGCCCGATCCCCGTGCCGGGGAACTCCCGATCCGAATGCAGGCGCTGGAACGGCCGGAAGAGGTTCTCCCGGTAGCGCATGTCGAAGCCGGCGCCGTTGTCG
Source organism: uncultured Zoogloea sp. (assembly GCF_937894855.1). Taxonomy (NCBI): domain Bacteria; kingdom Pseudomonadati; phylum Pseudomonadota; class Betaproteobacteria; order Rhodocyclales; family Zoogloeaceae; genus Zoogloea; species uncultured Zoogloea sp. The sequence continues at coordinate 16,911 of NZ_CALAYQ010000147.1, read as the reverse complement.
CGCACCACGAAGGCATCGACGCCCTCGTGCACAGTGGCTTCGAAGCGGATCTCGGGGTGGTCGACCCGGCCGGTGAACTTCCAGGCGTTGCCCAGCAGGTTTTCGAGCACCGTGCGCATCAGGCTCGGGTCGCCCTCGACCTGCAGGTTGGGGGCGATGTCGATGAGCACCTCGCGGCTCGGCTCCTGCTGGCGGAGTTCCTCGCAGATCACCTGGGCGAGGTGGGTGAGGTCAACGGGGCGGCGTTCGAGCTCCTTCCGGCTGACCCGCGACAGGGTGAGCAGGTCGTCGATGAGCTGGCCCATGCGATGCACAGCGGCGCGGACGCGGCGGAGCAGTTCCTTCGCTTCCTCGTCGAGCTTGTCGCCGTAGTCGGAGCCGAGGATGGCGCTGTAGCCTTCGATGGCGCGCAGGGGGGCGCGCAAGTCGTGGGACACCGAATAGCTGAAGCTCTCGAGCTCGTTGAGGGCGGCGCTGAGCTGCGACGTGCGCTCGGCCACCCGGCGTTCGAGTTCGGTGTTGAGGCGCTTGATGGCGCGCTCGGCGAACTTGCGCTCGGTGAGATCGGTGCCGACGCCGACGATGTGCGGTTTGCCGTCGAGGATGACCCGGCGGCCCACGACCAGGAAGGGCACGGGCTCGCGGTCGACGCGGCGCAGCATGACCTCGGCCGAGGCTTCGCCGGAGATCAGCGCGGATTCGATGCGGTGTGCCATCACCGGCTCCTGCTCGGGGATGACCAGGGTTTCGGCCTCGGCGTTCTGGAGTTCGGTGTCGGGCAGGCCGGTGAGCTCGGAGACGAAGCGGTTCCACAGCACCAGCCGGCCCTGCTGGTCGAACAGGAAGAAGGGTGCCGGCAGGCTGTCGATCAGGCCGCGGGAGAAGTCGCGCTCGGCCTTGAGCTGTTCCTCGGCGAGCTTGCGGGCGGTGATGTCGCCGATCGAGCCGACGATGCGCACGGCGCGGCCCTCCTGGTTGCGGTGGGCGAGACCGCGGGCCAGCACCCAGTGGAACTTGCCGTCCTTGTCGGCAAGCCGGTATTCGGATTCGAAGTGGTCGGTCTCGCCGCGCAGGTGGGCGACCACGTCGGCCCGGTAGCGGGCGCGGTCGTCCGGGTGGATCAGCTTGAGCCATTCCTCGCCGGTGGTGCGCAGGGTGTCGCTCTTGAGGCCCAGCAGCGACAGCAGGCGCGACGACAGGTACAGGTGGCGGGTGTTCGGGTCCCAATCCCACAGGCCTTCGTTGGTGCCGCGCTGGGCGAGGACGTAGCGCTCCTTGGTGTCGCGCAGTTGCTCCTCGGCTTCGAGGTAGGCGGTGCGGTCCTCGACGATGCCCACGCCGCCGAAGATCACTTCGCCGGTGGCGTCGAACTCGGGCGCGACGCGGATCGACAGGATATGGACGTCGGTGGACAGCGGGGTGACGAAGGGCCCGTCGTAGGCACCGCGCTGGCCGGTAAGGGCGCGCTGGAGGATCGACAGGATGGCTTCGTCGCCGAGGGAGTGGAGATCGACGCCCTGCAGCTGCTCGGGCGAGGAGTGCAGGATTTCGGCCAGCCGGTTGTTGCAGTAGCTGATCTGCAGGTCGCTGCCGTAGTGGAAGATGCCCACCGGCGCGTTCTCGACCAGCGCCCGGTAGCGGGCCTGCTGCTCGACAACGGCCTGGTGGGCTGCGTGTTCGGCGGCCTGGTCGCGGATCACCAGCACCTCGCCGAGGCTGGCGTCGGCGGTGTCGTTGGGCGTGACGCGGATCGGCGCGCTGCTGTGGGCGATCGGCCGGCTTTCTCCGCGGCGATTGATGAGCCGGGTGTGGCCATCGGCGTCGTCCTCGATGCGGAAGATCGTGGTGAGGCGCTGGCCCCGGGCTTCGCCCTCGCTCCAGCCGGTGAGCGCCTCGGCCACCGGGTTCATGAGGGTGACGCGGTTCTGCGGATCGGTGGCGATCACCGCCTCGCCGATGCTGCGCAGGGTGACCTGCAGGTATTCGTGGGTGGCGCGTTCGGCGGTGTGGTCGGTGGCGTTGCCGACGATGGCCCGGAGGCTGCCGTCGGGTTTGCGCAGCAGGGTCATCGCGTCGCGCACCCACAGGGCTTCGCCCGCGGCGGTCTCGAGGCGGTATTCGACGGTGATGCCGACCGGCTCGGTGCCCGGCGTCTTGAGGGCGTCGCCGATCTGCGCCCAGACGCGGCCCAGGTCATCGGTGAGTACGCGGCGGGCGAAGTGATGCCAGCCGCCCGGCGCGCACAGTGCGTCGATCGGCGTGCCAAGCCAGCTCTCGGCGCAGTCCGAGATGTAGTCGTAGGACTCGTGGGTGGGGTTGAAGCGGTAAAGCACGTGCCGAACGTCCTTCAGCGCTTCGCGGAACAGCGGGTCGGGATCGGCAGGAAGGGGGCCGGCACCGAATTCGGTAGCGGGGGGCGGTGCAGTGGCGACCAGCGGCTGGATGACTGCGGGGGCAGGGGTGGCCCGGGCCGGGGAGTGCAGGACGAACAACAGGATGGCGGTGAGCCCGATCAGGAAACCGCTTGCGTAGCACGACAGGCTGGCAGGGAGGAGCTGCTCCGCCATGGTCATCAGCACCGTGGCGGCCACCGCGTAGAGTGCCGCCAGCGCGGCCGGATGGGCGCGCAGCAGCGCACCGCCGGCCTGGCTGGCCGACGGCGAGGCGACGGTTTGCGTGGCGGGCGAGTCGAGCATCGGTTCGCGGCCTGGGTCGGAAATCATGGGACCTTTCCAGTGGGGATTACCGTCATCGCTGTCAGGGCGGGCGTTTCCACGTTGGTGCTTTAAAATCTGTCTTTTTTGATCCGAGAGCCGGTTTCAGCCTTACCATGACTCCTACATGTCCCGAAGCGGACGCCCAATTCATGCGCCTTGCCCTCGATCTTGCCGAGGAGGCTGGCCGCTGCGGCGAAGTGCCGGTCGGCGCCGTGATCGTTGCGCCCGACGGACAGATCGTCGGCCGAGGTTTCAACCAGCCGATCGGACGGCACGACCCGACGGCCCATGCGGAAGTGATGGCCCTGCGCGACGCAGCCGCGACACTGGCGAACTATCGCATGCCGGGCTGCACACTTTACGTCACCCTTGAACCATGTGTCATGTGTGCAGGGGCGATTATGCATGCGCGGATCGCCCGGGTGGTCTTTGGCGCCAGCGACCCCAAAACGGGTGTCGCTGGTAGCGTAATCGATCTTTTCGGTGAGACACGCCTAAACCATCACGCCGAGGTGGCCGGAGGCGTGCTTGCCGACACCTGCGGCGGACTTTTGTCCGGTTTTTTTGCCGCCCGACGCAAGCGGCCGGCGGGAGCGACCCCCTCGTGCTGATCCGAATCCACATCCCCACCCAGACCCTCGACCTCATCGGCGATGACGGCGCCTGCGTCCGCCGCTATCTGGTCTCCACCGCGAAGAACGGCCCGGGTGAGCAGACTGGCAGCCACCGCACGCCCCGTGGGCGGCATGTGGTGCGGGCCAAAATCGGTGCCGGCCAGCCCATCGGTGCGGCCTTCCGCGGGCGCCGCCCGACCGGCGAGGTGTGGACGCCCGAGGTGGGCGCGCAGATGCCCGAGCGGGACTGGATCCTCACCCGCATCCTGTGGCTGTCGGGCAAGGAGCCGGGCGTGAACCGCCTGGGCGACGTGGACACCATGCGCCGCTACATCTACATCCACGGCACGCCGGATACCGAACCGATGGGCGTGCCGCTTTCCATCGGCTGCGTGCGGATGCGCAACCGCGAGGTGGCCGAGCTGTTCGATCTGGTGCCGGCCGGCACGCCGGTGGAGATCCTGGCGTGAGCGCGGCGCTGGCGGTCCGGCTGGGCAGCTGGGACGAGCTGTCGGCCCAGGCTTCGCCGATCCGCTTCACGGTTTTCGTGGATGAACAGAAGGTGCCGGTCGAGCTAGAACTGGACGAATTCGATCCGCTGTCGTGCCACGCGCTGGCGCTGGCGGGCGACGAAGCCGTCGGCACCGGCCGGCTGCTGCCCGATGGCCACATCGGGCGGATGGCGGTGCTGGCCGGCTGGCGCGGTCGGGGTGTGGGCGCGCTGCTGCTGCAGGCGCTGATCGACGAGGCGAAGCGTCGTGGCATGGCGCGGGTGGTGCTCAACGCCCAGACCCACGCGCTGGGCTTTTACGCGCGCTTCGGCTTCGTGCCGGAAGGCGAGGAATACGAAGAAGCCGGCTTGCCCCACCGGACGATGGGCCGCAGCCTTTGAATCGTCTGTTTCAAATAAAACTAATTTGGTTTTAAAGGCAACGCGTTCGGCGGCTTCAGGCTGCGCCCTGCTGGGCCGGTTTGCGTTCGAGATGGGCGCGGAACCACTCGATGGCCAGGGTGGCTGCGGCGTCGAGGGCGCCGGGTTCGCGGAAGAATTCGTCGGTGCCGGCAATCGAGCGCCACGTCTTGCGGCCGCCGATCAGGTCGAAGGCCTGGCGCACGTTGGGTAGGTTCTCGTCGTGGCTACCGACGATCATCAGGGTCGGGCAGGCGACCTGGCGTAGCGGCGTGATGCCGGCGAGGCCCGGTCGTCCGCCGCGGCACACGAAGGCGCCGATCATCTCGGGCTCGCGGGCGATGGCGCGGATGGCGGCGGCGCTGCCGGTGCCGCTGGCCGTGAGGCCGATGGGCAGTTCGACAAGCGGCGGCTGGTGGCGCAGCCATTCAAACAGGGCGTTGATGCGCTGGCCGAGGAGCGGCGTGTTGTAGCGGGTGTCCGGGTCGCGGTTTTCTTCGTAGCGGGTGAGCAGATCGAAGATCAGCGTGGAGTAACCGGCGTCCTGCAGGCGCTGGGCGAAGTGGGCCTCGCGGGATTCCCGGTGGTTGCCCACGGCGGTCTGGGCGATGACGATCAGCCCGGCGCTGTCCGGCGCGTGGGCCTGGAGCGCTTCCAGCCAGACGGGGCCGGCCGGGATGCTGAGTTCGGTGTGGCGCAGTTTCATCATGGGCGGGACGATCGCATGGGCCCTTGCCGGTGGACAAGGGAATGCGTCACCCGTTCTGGGCGTGGATGTGCACTGGTACACGGCGCGGCCCGAAAGCCCCGCGGAATTCGGCAAAGCGCCCGGCGACCGGCGTGCCGCAAGCCGCACAGGCGCCGTGGGCGTCGAGCCGGTAAGCGCCGATGGCGTACCAGTCGCGCTCGATGACCACCTGGCCGCAGCCGGGGCAGTAGGTTGAGCTGCCGTCGGGGTCGTGCACGTTGCCGGTGTAGACGTAACGCAGGCCGGCGTCCCGGGCGATGCGCCGGGCGCGGGTGAGGGTGGCGGGCGGCGTGGCGGGGATCTGGTCGAGCTTGTAGTCCGGGTGGAAGGCGGTGAAGTGGAGCGGCACGTCCGGGCCCAGTTCGGTGGCGATCCACTGGCTGAGCTGGGTGAGCTCGGCCTCGGAATCGTTGAGGCCAGGGATCAGTAAGGCGGTGATCTCGACCCACACGTCGGTGTCGTGATGCAGCCAGGCGAGGGTGTCGAGCACCGGCGTGAGATGCGCGCCGCACTGGTGTACGTAGAAGTCGTCGGTGAAGGCTTTGAGGTCCACGTTGGCGGCGTCCATCACCGCGAAGAACTCGCGCCGGGCGACCGGGTGGATGTAGCCGGCGGTGACCGCCACGTTGGCGATGCCTTGCGCGCGGCAGGCGAGGGCGGTGTCGATGGCGTACTCGGCGAAGATCACCGGGTCGTTGTAGGTGTAGGCCACGCTGCGGCAGTGGTGGCGGGCGGCGGCGTTGGCGATGTCGGCCGGGCCGGCGGAATCCATCAGCCGGTCCATGTCGCGGCTCTTGGAGATGTCCCAGTTCTGGCAGAACTTGCAGGCCAGGTTGCAGCCGGCGGTGCCGAAGGACAGCACGCTGCTGCCCGGGTAGAAGTGGTTGAGGGGCTTCTTTTCGATGGGGTCGATGCAGAAGCCGGAGCTGCGCCCGTAGGTGGTGAGCACCATTTTTCCATCGACCATCTGGCGCACGAAGCAGGCGCCGCGCTGGCCCTCGTGGAGCCGGCAATCCCGCGGACACAGGTCGCACTGGAGGCGGCCGTCGGGCAGCGGATGCCAGTAGCGGGCGGGATGGTCGGTCATGATGTCACTCCCGGCTGGGTGGCGGCTCGTACCACTTCTGGACCTGATAAACCGCGATCATCACGTTGGGCCCCCAGAAATCCACGGGCAGCCGGGCCTTCTGCTTGAGGGCGGCCATGAAGCTGGCCTTGTCGGGCAGCTGATCCCACACCTGGGGCAGGAAGGTGGCCTTTTGGCAGCCGTTGAAGAAGATCACGCCGTCGATGCCCGGGCGGATCTGGGCCAGGGCGTCGGCTTCGTCGCGGAACTCGAGGAACTCTGGTGCGCTGAGGAGCGACACCTCGACACGCACCTTGCCGAACTCGTCGGCCGACAGGGGCGGGAAGCGCGGGTCGGAGAAGGCCGCGGCGCGGGCGTTCTCGACCACATCGACACCCAGCGCCCGGTGGGCGTTGAGGCTGCCGATGCAGCCGCGGAGTTCGCCATCGATGGTGAGGGTGACGAAGGTGGCGCCGCGCTGGGCCAGCTGCGGATCGTCGAAGGTTGCCGGGGCAGGTAGGCCGAGTTCGTCGGCGATGGCCTTGCGGGCCTGGCTGAGGAGGACGCGGCCGAGGGGGTTGTCAGTGCTGGGCATGGTTGCGGTCTTCGGCAAAGGCGAGGGATGCGTAGCCAACCACCCGGTCGCGGTCACCGGCGGTGTCGCCGGAGTTGCGCAGATCAAGCAGGTGGGGCGCGAGATGATGGCGTTGGGCGGCGATCAGCAGCCCGTTGATGGCGCCGGCGCCACAGGCCTGCTCGCCGTCCAGGTGCGGATCGAGCTGGGCGATCATCGCGATGGTGGCCTTGTCGCGCCACTGGGCCTGGCGGTAGGGGTGGTAATGGGAGAGATCGGAGCTGATGACGATCAGCGTCTCGGGCCCACCCCACAGGGTTTCGAGCAGCCGGGCGACGAGGTTCGGGTCAACCTGGCCGACGGCGATCGGCAGGATCTCGAAGTGATCGAGGGTGGATTGCAGGAAGGGCAGCTGGACTTCGATGGCGTGCTCTTCGGCGTGGGGGCGGTCGTCCACCAGCACGCCGGGCAGCTCGCGGGCGGCGAGCCAGGCGGCGCGGTCGATGGCGACGGCGCCCAGGGGCGTGACGAAGGATTGGGCGGCGGGGACGGCCATCCCGCGCACCGCGACCCGGTGAGTGGGGCAGAGGATCAGCACCCGGCGTATCACGTCGCGGCGCAGGACGAGCTCGGCGTAGGCGCTGGCGGCGACCGCGCCGGAGTAGATGTAGCCCGCGTGGGGCACGATGATGGCCTTGGGCGAATGCACGACTTCGGCGGGCATCGCGCTGGCCAGGTAGCCCGAGATCTGGGCGTGAAGACTGTGGGGATCGGCCGGGTAGAACAGTCCGGCGACGGCGGGCAGACGCTGTGACGCTTGAGCCATGATTTCCTCTTGCCTTGAATGCTGGAGCGAAGCTTGATCCCATTATAGGGAGGTGTGCGCCAACCATGCGATGCCACCGGCGATTCCGGCGCCCACGGCCAGCATCCCGCCCACGACGCGCCGGCCAAGGATGCTGCCGCCAAGGGTGAAGGCGAGGGTCGACTTGAACGCCAGATTGGCCAGCATCGCCAGAAGGATGGCCACGGCGGCGGGGGTAGCGTCGAGCTTGCCCACGCTCAGCAGGCGCAGGGTGGACAGGGTGATGGCGTCCACGTCGGTGAGCCCGGAGACGAAGGCCAGCAGGTAAAGACCGCCGCGCCCGGCGATGTCCGACAGCCAGGCGGCGCACAGCAGCACGCCGGCGTAGAGCAGCCCGAAACCGAGGGCGGCGCGGAGTTCGGTCGGGTTGCGGGTTTCCGGCACCGGCAGCGCGCCCTGACCGGCCAGCTGGCGCCAGTTGAACGCAATCACCACCCCTCCGATCAGAACCGCCAGGCCGCAGCCCACGGCGAGCAGCGGCACCACAGATTGGGACAAGGCCCAGGCGATGCCGAGGATGCGCACCACCATGATGAGGTTGGCGAGGAGGATCACCAGCGTTGCAGTGGGGGCCATTGCCGGGTTCTCGCGGGCGTGGCGGGCGAACACCATCGTGGTGGCGGTGCTCGACACCAGCCCGCCCAGCAGCCCCAGCAGCGGCGCGCCGTAGCGGGCGCCCACGAAGCGCAGCGCCGCATAGCCGGCCAGGCTGACCCCGGCGATCAGCACCACCATCAACCAGACCTGATGGGGGTTGATCGCCTCGTAGGGGCCGAAACCCTGGTTGGGCAGGATGGGCAGCACGATCAGCGACAGCACCGAAAACTGCAGGATCGAGCGCCAGTCCTGGGCGGTGAGCCGGGCCGCGACGCCGCGCAGTTCCGACTTGTAATAGAGCAGCATCGTCGAGCCCACCGCAGCCATCACCGCCAGCCGCCCGTGGCCCAGCCACACCATCGCGCCCAGGCTGTAGCACACCAGCAGCGCGATCACCGAGGTGGTGCCGGGATCGTCGTCGGGCTCGGCCTGGCGGAGGTTGGCGGAGATGATCATCACCGCCACCAGCACAAAGCCGGCGACGATGAAAGCGGGCGTCGACAGCAGTTCGGCCAGCAGCGCCGACAGGGCGCCGAGCAGGCCGGTGAGGCCGAAGGTGCGCACGCCCGCGCGGGCTGCGGGTCGGCGTTCGCGCTCGAGACCCATCAAGAGGCCGATTGCGGTGGCGAGGGCGAGGGCTTCGAGCTGGCGCGGTTCAAACGGCAGGGAGAACAGCATGGCGACCTCGGCGGGGGCGATGTTTCATTTTGCGGCAGGAACGGCCCGAGCTGAAGCCCGGAATCAAGCCCTGATGCGGTTTTCCGGCACGGTCGCGGGCCAGGCCGGGCAGGCGGGGCAGCAGTTGAGGTTAAAATGCGCCGATGCGAACCCACACCAGCCGTTGCTTCGCCATCGTGCCCGCCGCCGGAAGCGGCAGCCGGATGAAGAGCGAACACCCCAAACAGTATCTGCCCCTGCTCGGCGAACCCCTGATCCGTCACACCCTCGGCGTGCTGTGCGCCTCGCCGGTGATCGACCGGGTTTATGTGGTGCTGTCGGTGGGCGACCAGGAATGGGACCGCCACGACTGGCGTCCGTTCGGCGACCGCCTGGTGCCGCTGTTCTGCGGCGGTGTGTCCCGGGCCGAGAGCGTGCTCAACGGCCTCCGGGCGATCGCCGAGCACACCGCCGAATCCGACTGGGTGTTGGTGCACGACGCCGCCCGCCCGTGCCTCGCGCCCTGGCACATCGAAACCCTGGTGCATGAGCTCATCCACGACGAGGTGGGCGGCATCCTGGCGGTGCCCGTCGCCGACACCCTGAAGCGCGAGGACAGCACCCACCGCATCGCCGACACCGTCGCGCGGGACGGCCTGTGGCAGGCCCAGACGCCCCAGATGTTCCGTTACGTGATGCTCAAGCGCGCCCTCGAGAGCGCCCGCCACGTGACCGACGAGGCCAGCGCCATCGAGGCCATGGGCCTGCGCCCGCGGCTGGTGCGGGGCGATCCCACCAATCTCAAAGTCACCTATCCCCTCGACCTGCATCTGGCCGAGTGGATCCTCCAGCACCGCGAGGGCAAAGAATGAATGTTCCGTTTCGCATCGGGCAGGGCTTTGATGTCCACGCCCTGGTTCCCGGCCGTCCGCTGATCATCGGCGGCGTGACGATTCCCTACGCCCGCGGCCTGCTTGGCCATTCTGACGCCGACGTGCTGCTGCACACCATCACCGACGCGATCCTCGGCGCCGCTGGCCTCGGCGACATCGGCCGGCATTTCCCCGACACCGACCCGCGTTTCGAGGGCGCCGATTCCCGCGTGCTGCTGCGCGAGGCTGCGGCCGCGGCCCGCGCCGCCGGCTGGCAGACGGTGAATGTGGACGCCACCGTGATCGCCCGCGCGCCGAAGATCCTGCCCCATGTGCCGGCGATGATCGCCAACATCGCCGCCGATCTGGGCGTCGAGCCGGCGGCGATCAACGTGAAGGGCAAGACCACCGAGAAGCTCGGCTTCACCGGCCGGGGCGAGGGCATCGCGTCCCAGGCGGTGGCGCTGCTCGCCCGGGTGGATGGGTGAAGCCACGCGCCGCGTCTTCCTGGCCCTGGGGCCGGGGGATGATGTGGCGGAGCGCCTGTCTGGTCTTGCCGCTGAGGTCCATCAGGCCTGCGGCGGGCGGCAGATGCGCCGCGACACACTGCACCTGACTCTGGCTTTCCTCGGCGACGTGGCCGAAAGTCGCCTTCCCGCGTTGTGTGCGGCGATGGCGGCGGTGCGGGGCGAGGTGTTTCCGCTGCGCATCGACCGCCTCGGTTACTGGCCCCACAACCACATCGTGTGGGGCGGTTGTTCCAGCACGCCGCCGCAGTTCCTGCGGCTGGTCGCCGACGTGCGCGAGGCGCTGGCCGGTGCCGGCTTTGCCCACGCGGGCGAGGCGGCTTTCGTTCCCCATCTCACCCTGCTGCGCAATTCCCATCCGTCTGCCGCGCTGCCGGACTTCGCGCCCATCGACTGGCCGGTGGCCGGTTTTGCGCTGGTGGCGTCGACTCTCTCGCCGGAAGGTCCGGCCTACGTTCAGCTTGCAGCCTGGCCGCTGGCGTAAAAAAAGCCGGCGGCTGCCGGCTTCAAATTCTTCAAGCGTTGTTTTTATGCGTTGTGGCGGCGCCGGGCGAGGCCGGCCAGCGCGAGGCCGGCCAGCACCAGGGCAGGAATCGCAGGTTCGGGCACCGTCGAGGCGGCCACGTTGAGGGCCACGATGTCGTTGGCGCACAGCATCGTCCACTGGACGCTGAACGCTTCCGACGGGTTCATGCCCTGCCAGTGGCTGCCAAAGGCATCCACCGGAATCTCCACTTCATAGAACCAGTGGTTGCCACCCAGGATGCCCATGTTGGTGAAGGCATTCGAGATTGCGACGCTGGCGTTGCCCACGTCGGTGCCGCTGGCCACCTTGGTCACGTAGGGCGAGGCTTCAGGCGCAAACACGCCGGGCGAGCTCCACAGGCCGGTGGACCAGTTGGCGTTGGTGGTGGCGACCACGTCGCCGCGCAGCAGGGTGGCGCTGCGGTTGGCGGTGAGGATGCCGAAATCCCAGCTGCCGTTCTTGCCGAAGTCGATGGCGATGTCGCCACGACCGTAGCTGTTGCTGGTGGTGGCGGTGTTGGGGTCGTGGCCGGTGACGACGCCCACGTCGAGGTAGGTCTTGCCGTCGGCCTTGGTCTGCCAGGTGACGTAGATGGCTTCGGCGTCGTAGGCCTGGCCGCCCCAGCCGGGGCTGAGGAAGCCGCTCATGGCGTCGCTCTGGTCTTCGACGGCGTAGTTGATGCCGGTCTTGGGCGTCCAGCCGGCGGTGGTGCCGTTGTTGGTGATCCCCCAGTCGGTGAAGTTGCCGTCGATCGTCACGCTGGCGGCGGAAGCGGAAAACGGGGCGGCGAGGGCACAGGTGACGGCGAGGCCGGCGAGGAAGTTCTTTCTCATGATGCACACCAAACTGGATGGGATGGCGGCGAGAATAGGTGTGCGGCAGGCAATGACTGCGGCACTTCCTCACGGATTACGGGTGGGTTTGGGGCAAAGAACAGGCGGATGCGACGGGTATCACATCCGCCTGAAAGCGCGGTGTTTCCCTCAGGCTGAAAAGCGCGTTCCGGGGTGCGTCACGCCACCGGAGCCCGAGGGAGCACGCGGGGAGGTCAAACGAGCATGCAGTTGCCGAGGTGACCACGCAGGTCGGGTTCGGAGGTTTTGGTGTAATCCTTCTCGAGGCGGTCGGTGATCATCTGGGCGGTGGGGCCATCGAGATTGGCGTTGATCATGCCCATGAACGACGGCGGCGCGACGAGGATCGCGCGGGCGAATTCGTTGCGGCTGCGGCCGAGGTAGAGCTCCTTGGCCAGGGCCTGGGCAAACTGCTTGGCGGCGTTGAGCTTGGGTGGGGTCTGCTGTTCCCGGGCGCCGTGGCCGCTGCCGCTGGCCTGCATCTGGCCGGCGCGATCGGACGACAGTTCGGCATTTTTCATGCGGCTTTCGGGATGGACGAGTTCCTTTACGAGCTTGAGTCCCTGCTTGGGACCGAAGTTTGCATACAGTCGGGCGAGGCTTGCGTTGGCTACCAGAATCCACGTAATGGCCATGAATCACTCTCCACATAGTCGGAAATGCCACAGCGGCCTAGTCACTTTAGACAGCGCCCGGCCAACTAGCAAAGAATTGTTTCGGCAATGCTATTCACCTGATCCGGGCTGCCCTTCGCGGGTCGCTGGCTCCTGGCGGTAATAACGGGAAAGCTGGGCGTAGACGTCCGGATATTCGTGGCGGAGCAGGCCCGGCGTCTCGAAGAAGGCCTCGCTCATCACGGCGAAGAACTCCGACGGATGATCGGCGCCGTAGGGGTCGAGGGCGGTGTCCTCTCCGTCGTCCACCCGCTGGCAGAAGTCGTCGTAGGCCGGCTGGAAGGCCGCGGCCCAGGCTTCGGGGCTCATGTCGGGGGGCAGGGCGGGGAAGCCGTCCACCTCGCCGTTGCCCATGTCGAGCTTGTGGGCGAATTCGTGGATCACCACGTTGATGCCGTCGATGGCGCCCGTATCTTCGGACCACGAAAGGATCACCGGCCCGCCTTCCCAGGCTTCGCCCAGCACTTCGTCGTCGTATTCGTGCACCACGCCGTCTTCGTCGACGATGCTGCGGGGGATCACGAAATCGCCCGGATACACCACGATCCCGACCCAGCCGACGTAGGCGTCGAGGCCGATGTGCAGCACCGGCAGGCAGGCCTGCAGGGCGATGGAGAGGAGCATGTCGTCGGTGACGACGAGGCCCTCGGCGCCGTGGACTTCCTTTTCGGTCAGGAACTCCAGCGCCATCTGGCGCAGCCGGGGGCGCTCGTCGGGCGGCAGGTAGGCGAGGAAGGGCAGGCGGGCTTCGACGCGGTTCCACTGCTTGGGCGGAACCTGCATGCGGCTGGCGGCGCGGCGCCGGCGCCATTTTCGGAAGGCTGAGAACATCGGGGGAAATCGCTGGTCGAAGGGCTGGCTTTCGGCGGGAAGGGCGTGCCGCCCGTCACCGCCGGTACGATCAAGATCAAACGCTGCAACGGCAGCCTATAGGATAATGTCGGCATGGTCGCCGTTACGCATTCGATTTCCCAGTCCGCATCCCCATCCTCCGCCCTCGCGCTGCTGAGCGAAGGGTTGCTCCCCGAAGACGTCCGCCGGGTTGCCGACGCCCACGAGTGGGCCCAGGCGCTGTATGCCGATCGCAGCCTTGGCACCCGCGAGCCCGTGTGGCCCCACGCCCTCGGCACGGCGCTCATCGTGGCGTCCCTGCGCCTCGACGCCGACGCGCGGATCGCCGCGCTGTGCTTTGCGGTGGGTGACGTGCTGCTCCATCCCACCGACGAGATCACGCTGCGGTTTGGCGATACCGTCGCGCGGCTGGTGGATGGCCTGCGCCGTCTCAACGGCCTGCGTGTCATCACCCGCATGAACACCTCTACCAGTGCGCCGGAGATCCGCGCCCAGAGCGAGGTGTTGCGCAAGATGCTGCTGGCGATGGTCGAGGATATCCGCGTGGTGCTGCTGCGGGTGGCGTCGCGCACGCAAACCCTGCGCTACTTCACCGATCACCCGGGCGTGATCCGCGAATCCATCGCCCGCGAGAGCCTCGACATCTACGCGCCGCTGGCCAACCGGCTGGGCATCTGGCAGCTCAAGTGGGAGCTGGAGGATCTGTCCTTCCGCTTCCTCGAGCCCGAAACCTACAAGCGCATCGCCCGGATGCTCGACGAGCGGCGGGTGGAGCGCGAGCAGTTCATCGTCGATTCGGTGGCGCGCCTCAAGAACGAGATCGCCGCCATCGGCATCAAGGCCGACGTCTATGGCCGGCCCAAGCACATCTACAGCATCTACAACAAGATGCGCGCCAAACGGCTGGATTTCTCGCAGATCTTCGACGTGCGTGCGCTGCGCGTGCTGGTCCAGGAGGTGAAGGACTGCTACGCCGTGCTGGGCATCGTGCATCAGATCTGGACGCCGATCCCCAAGGAGTTCGACGACTACATCTCGATGCCCAAGGGCAACAACTACCAGTCGCTGCACACCGCGGTGTATGCCGCCGACGGCCGCTCGCTGGAAGTCCAGATCCGCACCCACGGCATGCACAACCATGCGGAGCTGGGCGTGGCGGCCCACTGGCGCTACAAGGAAGGCAGCGGCAACGCCACCAACGCCGACTACGACGAGAAGATCGCGCTGCTGCGCAGCCTGCTGTCGTGGCGCGACGAGGTGACCGACGCGGCCGACTGGGTCGAGCAGTTCAAGCGCGCCTCGCTGGACGACACGATCTACGTGCTGACGCCCCAGGGCCGCGTGATCGACATGCCCCGCGGCGCCACGCCCATCGACTTCGCCTACCGGGTGCACACCGATCTGGGCCACCGCTGCCGGGGCGCCAAGGTCAATGGCCAGCTGGTCACCCTCAACACGCCCCTCGAGAACGGCCAGACGGTGGAGATCATGTCCACCAAGGAAGGCGGGCCTTCCCGCGACTGGCTCAATCCCCAGCAGGGCTACGTGGCCACGCCCCGGGCCAAGCAGAAGATCAAGCAGTACTTCAGCGCCCTCGAAGAAGAGGAGATGCTGGTCCGCGGGCGCAGCGTGCTGGTCAAGGAAATCCAGCGCGAAGGCCACGGCCAGGCCAACATTGATGAGCTTGCCACGCGCCTGGGCTTCAAGAACGCCGAGGCGCTGTTCATCGCCGCCGGGCGGGGAGAGGTGGGCCCGCGGGCGATCCAGACCGCCCTGCGCGGCGCTGACGCGGATGAGATCGCGGCTGAAGAACCCGAGGTCGTCATCGGCAAGAGCCACGCGGGCGATGCGGGCGACACCATCCTCATCGTCGGCGTCGGCAAGCTGATGACGTCGCTGGGCCGCTGCTGCAAGCCGGCGCCACCGGACGCGATCCAGGGTTACGTCACCCGTGGCCGCGGCGTGTCGATCCACCGGGTCGACTGCCGCGACTTCCAGTCCCTCGTCAAGCGCCATCCGGAGCGTCTGGTGAGCGCCGAGTGGGGCGGCACCGGCCGGGCTGGCGCCGCCAAGGACGCCGTGTTCCCGGTGGATATCCTGGTGCACGCGATGGACCGTCAGGGCCTCCTGCGCGACATCTCCGAGGTGCTCTCGAAGGAGAAGCTCAACGTGATCGCCGTGAACACCCTCAGCCGCAAGGGCTCGGCGCGGATGCGCTTCACCCTCGAAGTGCAGGGCGTGCAGCAGATTCAGCGGGCGCTCACCCTGATCCGCGAAGTGAAGGGCGTGACCGACGTGGAGCGCGGCTGAGCGATGACCGGCAGCACCGGCATGGACCGCCACCACTTCGCGTGGCTGTCGATCGCGGCGGCCATCTCGACCATCGCCTTCAAGGCCTTTGCGTGGTGGATCACCGGCTCGGTCGGGCTGCTGTCGGATGCGCTGGAATCCTTCGTCAATCTGGCCGGCGCGTCGTTTGCGCTGTGGATGATCATCGTCACCCGGGCGCCGGCGGACCGGCGGCACCCGTTCGGCCATGGCAAGGCCGAATACTTTTCAAGCGGCTTCGAGGGCATCCTGATCCTCGGCGCCTCGGTCGGCATCATCTGGGCGGGCGCCGAAAGGCTGATCCAGCCCAAGGACATCGAATCGCCGGGCTGGGGCCTGGCGTGGTCGGCGGTGGCGACGGCGGTCAATCTGGTGGTCGCCCGGGTGCTCGGGCGGGCCGGCGAGCGCTTCAACTCCATCGCCCTCAAGGCTGATTCGCGCCATTTGATGACCGACGTATGGACCTCCGTCGGCGTGATCGCCGGCGTGGGGCTGGTGGCTTTAACTGGCTGGCTGATCCTCGACCCGCTGATCGCCATTGCGGTGGGCCTCAACATCACCCGCGAGGCCGTGCGGCTGGTGCGCGAATCCGTCGATGGGCTGATGGACCGCAGCCTCGAACCCGAAGCGCTGGCCCGCGCCGAGGCCGTGCTCGAAGACTTTCGCGCCCGCGGCGTGAGCTACCGAAATCTGCGAACCCGGCGGGCCGGCGTGTCGGCCTTCGTGCAGCTCACGGTGCTGGTGCCGGGCGAATGGACGGTGCGCGAAGGCCATTCGCTGCTGGACGAAATAGAATCCGCCCTTGCCGGGGTGTTGCCCGGCACCGAGGTGACGACCCACCTCGAACCTCTTCCCTGAATTCAACTGGTTGCGCCTGCATCATGATTTTCGTGTTGTCCCCCGCCAAGGCCCTCGATTACGAGTCGCCCCTCGCCACGCCCCGTCACACCCAGCCCGACTACCTCGACGATGCCGCCGAGCTGATCGCCGGCCTGCGTGAGCTCTCCCACGCCCAGGTGGCCGAGCTGATGAGCCTGTCGGATCAGCTCGCCGCCCTCAACGTTGCCCGCTACGCCGAGTGGTCGCGCCCGTTCTCGCCCGACAACGCCCGCCCGGCGGTGCTCGCTTTCAACGGCGACGTGTACGACGGCCTCGACGCCCGCACCCTCACCGAGGCCCAGCTCGATTACGCCCAGCGCCATCTGCGCATCCTCTCCGGGCTGTACGGCCTGTTGCGTCCGCTGGATCTGATGCAGGCCTACCGCCTCGAGATGGGCACCCGCTTCCGGAACGGCCGCGGCAAGGATCTCTATGCCTTCTGGGGCATGACCCAGACCGACGCCCTCAACCGCCTGCTGGCCGCCGAGGCCGACGCCGGCCGCGAGCCGGTGCTGGTCAATCTGGCGTCCGAGGAATACTTCAAGTCGGTCAAGCCGGCCAAGCTCAAGGGTCGGCTCCTCAACGTGGCCTTTGAGGACTGGAAGGGCGGGCGCTACAAGATCATCAGCTTCTACGCCAAGCGCGCCCGCG
>NZ_CALAYQ010000146.1:0-6101 GCF_937894855.1 uncultured Zoogloea sp. | reverse complement strand
TCGAAGCCGAGGAAGACGTCCTTGAACTGGTTCATGCCCGCGTTGGTGAACAGCAGGGTCGGGTCCTCGTGGGGCACCAGCGAACTGGAGGCCACGATCTGGTGGCCCTTGGAGGCGAAGAATTCGAGGAACTTCTGGCGGATTTCGGCGCTTTTCATCGGCGTGGGGTCTCCGGGTGGCGTCGCGGGCGACGGTCGGGGGAACGCAAGTTTCAAAGCCTGAAATTGTAGCATCCAACCCTGCCGGCCCCTGATGGCTATAATCCGCCGTTCAATAACAGACAAACACCTTGAACGAGGGAGACAGCAATGGGCCACCGACTTTCCAAGATCTACACCCGAACCGGCGACGCCGGCACCACCGGCCTGGGCAACGGCAACCGGGTTTCCAAGAACAGCCTGCGCATCCACACCCTGGGCGAGGTGGATGAAGTGAACGCCGCCATCGGCATCCTGCTGTGCGAGGAGCTGCCCGATGACGTGCGAGGCCTGCTCACCAACGTGCAGCACGACCTGTTCGATCTGGGCGGCGAGGTGTGCATCCCGGGCATGGAGATGATCACCGCCAAGCAGGTCCAGTACCTGGAAGACGAGCTGGATCGCTTCAACGACGACCTGGAACCGCTGAAGGACTTCATCCTGCCCGGCGGCACCCGTGCCGCGGCGCTGTCCCACCAGGCGCGCACCATCTGCCGGCGCGCGGAGCGGATGATTGTTGCGCTCGGCCAGGAAGAGGCGGTGAATGACGCGCCGCGCCAGTACCTCAACCGCCTGTCGGACCTGCTCTTCGTGCTTGGCCGCGTGCTCAACCGCGCCGGCGGCCGCGGCGACGTGCTGTGGCAGAAGCGCAAGAACGCCTGATCCGCGCTCCGCTGCAAGCAAAAACGGCTGCCGATTCGGGCAGCCGTTTTTTGTTTACCAGTCGACCTTGTCGACCTGCCCGAGGGAGCGCCCGAGGAAGCGCTCGCCGATGGTCTGGAAACGCAGCGGGATGTCGGTGACGGTGTAGCGGTAGGTGGAGAGGGATTCGCCGTCGTTGGAGATGCCAAGTTCGGCAAGCTTCTGGGCGGCCTGCTCGGCGACGGTGATCGCCGAATCCACCAGCCGCACATTGGGGCCGACCACGTCCTGCAACAGCGGCTTGATGAGCGGGTAGTGGGTGCAGCCGAGCACCAGGGTGTCGACGTTTTCCACCAGCACCGGGCGCAGGTATTCCTGGGCGGTGAGCCGGGTCACCTCGTGCTCCAGCCAGCCTTCCTCGACCAGCGGCACGAACAGCGGGCAGGCCTGGGAATACACCCTCACGTTCGGATCAAGGGCGTGCATCCGGCGGGCATAGGCGTTGCTGTTGATGGTGGTGGGGGTGCCGATCACGCCGATGGCACGGGAGGTGGATTCGGCCACCGCGGCCCGGGCGCCAGCCTCGATCACGTCCAGCACCGGGATGCTGCCGGCCTTCTCCTTGACCACATGGGCCGCCACCGCCGCCATGGTGTTGCAGGCGATGATGAGCATCTTCACGCCCTGGTCGAGGAGGTAATCGGTGATCTGGCCGGTGAAGTGCTCGATGGTCGCCACCGACTTGACGCCGTAGGGCACCCGGGCGGTATCGCCGAAATAGACGATGTTCTCGAGCGGAAGGCGCTCCATCAGCGCGCGCACGACGGTGAGACCGCCTACGCCGGAGTCGAAGACCCCGATCGGCAGCTTGCCAATATCAGACATGATCGGAAGGGAAAACGGGGAAGCCGGATTCTACGCCACTCGGCGCAGCAGCGCGGGGCTAGTAGCCGAGACGGGCGACCAGCTCTTCTTCTTCCTCGGCGCTGAGGGCGAACTTGTAGGCGGATTTTTCGTCCGGCAGTTCACGCCATTTGCCGCCGATCTCGTTCAGGCGCCGCTCGATCTTGGCGCAGGAGATGTGCATCAGGATGGCGGGCGCATTGACGCGTTCGCAGGTGCGTTCGGCGCCGATCTGTTCAAACTCGAGCAGGCGCTCGTAGAAGGCCCGGTGACGCGGATTGATCTCGATGAGGATGTCGGTGCAGCCCTTCACGCGGTGGGCGTAGATGTATAGCAGGTGCACCAGCGAGATGATGAGGCGCTTGGAGCGCGCCGACGGGTCGATGGCGAAACGCCCGAACTCGCACAGCTTGGCGCCCTGGGAGCGCAGGCGGGCGGCTTCGGCGCCGTAGGTGGCATCGAGGGCGAGCCCGGCGGGGGAGTCGACGTTCACCGTCACGGTGGCGTAAACGCGGCCAAAGAGCTCGGCGTTCATGGTGAGCTGGTTCGGCTCGTCCGCCACACCAACCTGCCCATAACCGCGCCAGGCGTAGCGTTTCTGGATCAGCAGATCCGTCTCCCGGCGCCGTTCGCCGTCCCGCATCAGCATCTTGATGCGGAACTTGTCCTGCCGCTCGCTGGCAGCATTGACCGTCGGTCCATCCTCCGCGATGCACAGCGGATCGAACCTCCAGGACTCCATGGCGGTCACTTCCGCCAGAGTCTGTGGCGCGCGCGCGTCTTCGGCAGGTTTGGGAGAGGGTTTTCGAAACATCGCCGCGTACTATACCGTGCCTAAGGCACCTGGAACACCGTGTCTTAGTAGCGCCCATGTGACATGCTCCCTGACGATCGCCGAAGAATCGTCCTGTCGCGCCTTGAGCGCGGCGATAAGTCCTGGCGTTGCGGTGCTGTTCCCCATCGCGACTGCAATATTGCGCAGCCAGCGCTCGTGGCCGATCCGGTAAATCGGACTGCCGGCCAGGCGCTCGGCGAACTGTTTTTCGTCCCAACCGAAGAGCTCCACCAGCGTCGCCGAGTCGAGCCCGTGACGAGGAACGAAGTCGGCCTCGGCGGTCGGGCGGGCGAAGCGGTTCCACGGGCACACCAGCTGGCAGTCGTCGCACCCGTAGATCCGGTTGCCGATCAGGCTGCGGAGCGCTTCGGGGATGCTGCCGTGCAGCTCAATGGTCAGATACGAAATGCAGCGCCGGGCGTCCACCTGATAGGGCGCGACGATCGCCCCGGTCGGGCAGGCGGAGATGCACGCCGAGCAGGTGCCACAATGGCCTTCCACCGGCCCATCCACCGGCAGCGGCAGGTCGATGTAGATCTCGCCAAGAAAGAAGAACGACCCCGCCTCCCGGGACAGCAGCAGGCTGTGTTTGCCCCGCCAGCCCAGCCCGGCCTTGCCGGCCAGCGCCACCTCCATCACCGGCGCCGAATCCACGAACACCCGATGGGCGTTGGGCGCTTCGGCGGCGATGCGGTCGGCGAGCCGCTGCAGGCGGGCGCGCAGCACCTTGTGGTAATCGCGCCCGAGGGCGTAGCGTGAAATGTAGGCCTTGCCCGGCTGGTCGAGCACCGCCTCGGCGGCAGCGGCGTCGGGCAGGTAGGACATGCGCGCCGAGATCACCCGGCAGGTGCCCGGCAGCAGTTCGGCCGGACGGGAGCGCTTCGTCCCGTGTTTCTCCATATAATCCATCTGCCCGTGAAAGCCGGCGGCCAGCCAGGCCGCGAGGCCGCTTTCCGCTTCGGCCAGCCCGGTGTCGGAAATCCCCACCGCGTCAAACCCGAGCTCTCGCCCCCACGCCTTGATGCGTGCCGCGAGACCTGCCAGATCCCCATGCCCACCAGGAAGAATGTCGTGCTCCACGCTCATCACGAACATGATAACGATCCGTCGCCCAGCCTGCACCTGCGGGACGAGGCCGCGACGCTTGCAGCCGGCGAGCGCCTGGCCGGCGCCCTGCCCTCACGGCTGACCATCTACCTGCGCGGCGACCTGGGCGCCGGCAAGACCACCCTCACCCGCGGCCTGCTGCGGGGCCTGGGATTTGCCGGGAAAGTCAAAAGTCCAACGTATACCTTGGTCGAACCTTATAAAGATTCTAGAATAACCGTATATCACTTTGATTTTTATCGCTTCACCCATGCAGATGAGTTTCTTGAAGCCGGCCTGGACGAGTATTTCGAGGGCGACGGCATCCGTCTCGTCGAGTGGCCTGACCGCGCCCACCCCTATCTCTGCGCGGCAGATCTCGAAGTCGAACTGCAGCTTGCAGCAGACGGCGGGCGCCAGCTTGCGCTGCGCGCACTGAGCACGGAGGGTCGCAGATGTCTCGGAAAATTCGTCACCACGCCGGCAAGCCCGTCGCAGAACCCGTCGGCCTGCTGAGCCGCCGGCGCTTCATCGGCTCGACCAGCGCGGCGCTCCTGCTGCTGGTGAGCCGCAGCGGCCAGGCCGCCCAGACTTCCGTGCTGGCCGTGCGCGTGTGGCCCGCCAGGGATTACACCCGGATCACCCTCGAAAGCCGCGAACCCCTGGTGTTCACCCACCAGTCGGTGCACAACCCGGAACGCCTGGTGGTCGACCTGGAAGGCGTCGAGCTGAACGAGGTGCTCCAGTCGCTGCCCACCAAGATCACCGGGCAGGACCCGTACATCCAGCTCATCCGCGCCGGTCGCAACCGCCCGGGCGTGGTCCGGCTGGTCATCGAGCTCAAGGCCGAGGTCAGCCCGCAGGTGTTCACCCTACGTCCGGTGGGCGAATACGGCCACCGGCTGGTGCTGGATCTCTACCCCACCGAGCCCGTCGATCCGCTCCTCGCCTTGCTCGAGAAGATCTCTCCGGAAGAGGCCGCCGCCGGTGGCGCCACGCCGCCCCAGCGCAACGACGACAAACCCCGCAAGACCGCCGAAGCGCCCCGTGGCAAGCCCGCCGAGCCCCCGCCGCGCCGTGAAACGCCACAGCCCGAAGAGCCTCGCCGCGCGGACGACGACGACACCGTCAGTCGCCTGATCACCGTCGCCATCGACCCCGGCCACGGCGGCGAAGATCCGGGCGCAGTGGGCGCCGCCGGCAGCTTCGAGAAGCACGTCACCCTGGCCGTCGCCCGCCGCCTGAAGGCACGCATCGACGCCCAGCCCAACATGCGGGCGATGCTCACCCGCGACGCCGATTACTTCGTGCCGCTGCAGCAGCGCGTGGCCAAGGCCCGCCGGGTGCAGGCCGATCTCTTCGTGTCGATCCACGCCGACGCCTTCATCAGCCCGACGGCGCGGGGCAGTTCGGTGTTCGTGCTGTCCGAGAAAGGCGCGTCGAGTACCGCCGCCCGCCTGCTGGCCCAGAAGGAAAACGCGGCCGACCTGATCGGCGGGGTGAACATCGGGGTGAAGGACAGCCACCTGGCGCGCACCCTTCTCGATCTGTCGCAGACCGCGGCGATCAACGACAGCCTGAAGGTGGGCAAGGCGGTGCTGGGGGAGCTGGGCAACATCAACCGCCTGCACAAGGGCGAAGTGGAGCAGGCCAGCTTTGCGGTGCTGAAGGCGCCGGACATCCCGTCCATCCTGGTCGAGACGGCCTTCATCTCGAATCCGGAAGAAGAAGCCCGCCTGAACGACGAGGCCTACCAGGAGCGCATGGCCGAAGCCATCGTGCGCGGCCTGCGGCGTTACTTCGCGCGCAACCCGCCGATGGCCAAATCCAAGCTGGCGCGGCTCGACTGAATCCGCGCCGTCCGCAGGGTCAGCGGATGCAGACCTTGCGGACCTGCTTGAGGTCGGTGAGCCCGGCCATCACCTTTTCGATGCCGTCCTGGCGCAGGGTACGCATCCCCTCTTCCAGCGCCACCGACAGCAGGTTGGCGACCCGCGCCCGCTCCTGGATGAGTTCCTTCACCCGGTCGGTGCCGATCATCAGTTCGTGCAGGCCGAGCCGGCCGCGATAGCCGCCATTGCAGCTATCACAACCCACCGGTGCGTACAGCGTGAAACGACCATTCTTGTCGCCGTAGCGCTCGCGCCAGCCCTTCAGCACGGCTTCGCGCGCCTTGTCCGGGTCTTCCTTGAAGATCGGGGTGTTGTGCAGGTCCTCGCAGTATTCGTCCAGCAGGTGACGGATCTCGCCTTCGTCTGGGTGATAGGCCTTCTTGCACTTGCTGCACAGGCGCTTGGCCAGCCGCTGGGCCAGCACGCCGAGCAGCGCGTCTGCAAAGTTGAACGGGTCCATCCCCATGTCGAGCAGACGCACGATGGATTCGGGCGCGCTGTTGGTGTGCAGGGTGCTGAACACCAGGTGGCCGGTGAGCGAGGCTT
>NZ_CALAYQ010000145.1:0-26588 GCF_937894855.1 uncultured Zoogloea sp. | reverse complement strand
TGGCGTCCGGCCCGATCTGCGGCGTGACGCCCTTGGGCATGCGACCGGCGGCGAAGTTGAGGTATTCGAGCACCCGGGAGCGCGCCCAGTAGATGTCGGTGCCGTCCTCGAAGATTACATACACGAAGGACGCGCCGAAGAACGAGAAGCCGCGCACCACCTTGGATCGCGGCACCGACAGCATCGCCGTGGTGAGCGGGTAGGTGACCTGATCCTCCACCACCTGGGGCGCCTGGCCGGGGAACTCGGTGTAGACGATCACCTGCACGTCGGAGAGATCGGGCAGGGCGTCGATGGGAGTGCGCAGCAGGGCGAAGACGCCGGCGAACACCACGAAGGCGGTGGCGAGCAGCACCAGCACCCGGTTACGGCCGGACCAGTCGATGAGCTTGGCGAGCATGGGGGCGCTCCGTCAGTGGCCAGCGTGGGCGGCGGCCGGGCGGATCGCGGTGATCACCCATTCGCCCGGCGCACGCTCGACGAACTCGAAGGCCACCTTCGCCCCCGGCTTGAGGCCGGCCTGCAGCGACGGGTTGGCGAACTTGAACTCCATGCTCATCGCCGGCCACTTGAGGCTGGCCACCGGGCCGTGGGTGAGCATCACCGTTCCGTCGGACACGTCGATGCTCTCCACCACGCCCTCTGCCTTGTGCCCCACGCTGGTGGCGGCGGGCTGGGGTTGGGCGAAGCTGCCGAGGGCCGCCTTGAGGTTGCTCTCCGCGTCGATCAGGAAGTTGGCGGCCACCACCACGGTGTCGCCCGCCTTGAGGCCGTCCAGCACCGTCACCCGCTCGTCGCTGCGCTTGCCGAGCTTCACCTCCCGCGGGGTGAAGCGGCCTTCACCCTCGGCGATCAGCACCACCTGGCGGGTGCCGCTGTCGATCACCGCCGAGGTCGGCACGGTGAGCACCGGCGCGCTGCTGCCGGCATTGATCTCGATGCGGGCGAACATGCCCGGCTTGAGGAGCAGGCCCGGGTTGGCCAGCTCGACCCGCACCGGCGTCGTGCGGGTGTCGGCGTTAACGCTGGGGTAGAGATAGGCGATGCGGCCGTCGAAGGTCTTGTCCGGATAGGCATCGACCCGCACCTTCACCGGCGCACCCACGCGGGCGGCGGCGATGTCCTGCTCGAAGACGTCGGCCATCACCCACAGGCGGGAGAGGTCCGCCACCTGATACAGCGCCTCGCCGGGCATGAAGCGGGCGCCCTGGACGGCCTTCCTCTCGGTGACGATGCCCGCCACCGGCGACTGGAAGCTGATCGTCCGCGTCGCGGCGCCGGACTTGGCGAGGGCGCGCAGCTGGGCGTCGGAGATGTCCCAGTTGCGCAGGCGGATGAGGGCCGATTCGGCCAGCTGCTTCATCCCGGCCTGGGCCTCGCTGCCGGCACCCTTGAGCGCCTCGACGCCCTGGGCGGCGATCTGGTATTCCCGCTGGGTGGCGACGAGCTCGGGGCTGTAGGCCTCGAACAGCACCTGGCCCCGGGCCACCGGCTGGCCGGTGACATTGACGTGCAGGCGCTCCACGTAGCCCTCGAACTTGGGGGCGATGGTGTAGAGGCGCTGCTCGTCGGGCTCGACCCGCCCGGCGGCGCGGATCTGGCCACCCAGGGCGCGCAGCTCGGCGGGCTCGGTGCGCACGCCGAGCTTCTGGATGCGCTCGGCGCTGATCTTCACCTGTCCGGCGGGCGCGGGCGTGGCTTCCGCTTCGCCTTCGTACACCGGGATGTAGTCCATCCCCATCGGGTCTTTCTTGGGGGTGGGTGAGGTGTCGGGCAGGCCCATCGGGTTGCGGTAGTAGAGCAGCTTGCGGGCGGGCTTGGCGTCGGCGGCGGGCGCAGGCGGCGTGGCGCTGCGGGTGCCGAACCAGTAGCCGCCGGCGGTGCCGCCCACGGCGATCACGGCGGCAAGGGCGAGGGCGGCGGGGGATTTCACAGGTCTTCTCCAACGATGCGTTCGATCTCGGCGAGGCTCATCTGGGCCTCGAACTGGGCCTTGATGCGGCTCTGGCGGGCAATGCGGATCTGGCGCTGGGCGTCCATCAGGGTAGCAAAATCCACCTTGCCGTTCTCGTAGGCGGCCAGCGCGGACTTGAAGCTGAGGTCGGCCTGGGGCAGCAGGCTGGTGGCGATCAGCGCTTCGGTGCGACGGGCGGCGTCGAAGGCCGAGCGCTGGCCTTCGAGTTCGCCCAGGGTCTGGTTGGCGGTGGCGTCGAGGCGGGCGCGGGCGGCGGAGAGCATGGCCTCGGCCTCGCGCTCCTGGGCGCGACGGCTACCCTGCTGGAGCGGCAGGTTGAGCTCGACCATCAGCTCCCATTCCTTCACGCTGCCCTGGTACTGGATGGGCGAGACGCCGAGGGTGAAATCGGGGTAGCGGTTCTTGTAGGCCAGCTCGCGGCCTTTTTCGGCGGCGCGGACCTTGGCCTCGTCTGCAAAGAGCTGCGGATTGCGGGCGCGCACCCGGGCTTCGAGCGCGGCGGCATCCAGCGCGGCCGGCGGCGGCAGCGGGCGCAGGCGCGTGGGCGCCTCCAGCGGTGCGCTGGCCGGGCGGGCGAGCAACGTATTGAGGCGTGCGCGGGCCTGGCGATCCTCGTTGTCGAGGGAGAGGAGCTCGGTGCGCATGCCGGTCTGTTCGATCTGGGCGCGAATCACGTCCTGCTGGGCCGCGAGACCGCCGGCGTAGCGGGCCTGGGCGACCTTCTCGAGGCGGGTGGACAGATCGAGCAGCTCGCGGGTGAGCGCGGTGTTGTGGTGGATGTACTGGTACTGGGCGTAGGCGGTCTTGATGCGTGCGGAAAGCTCGGCCCAGGTGCCGGTGGCCCGGCCTTCGGCGGCCTGGGCCTCGAGCTCGGCGATCTCGCGCTTCAGCTCGCGCTTGCCCAACCAGGGCACGTCCTGCATCAGCAGGTAGCGGGTGCTGCCCACCCGCGCCGGCAGCACCGAGGGGTTCTGCTCGCCCATGCGGGTGATGTCGCGCAGCTCGGTGCGGAACTTCGGGTCGGGCAGCGCGCCGGCCGGGACGATGCGCTCGGCGGCGGCCTCGGCCTCGTAGCGCATCGCGGCGTATTCCGGGTTGCGGCTGCGGGCGTAGTCGAGGAGCGATTCGAGGCTGGCGCCCGGCGTCTGGGCCTGGGCGGTGGCGGCGAGCGCCAGCAGCAGCGCGGGGGCGAGGTGGCGGATCATGGCGGCAGCCGGCGCGGCTCAGGGGCGTTCGATGCGGGTGACGGTGAGCACGCCGCCGGTGTCTTCCATCCCGAAGCGGATCTTGTCGCCGGCCTTGAGCTGGTCGAGCCACGCGGGGTTCTTGACACCGAAGGCCATGGTCATCGCCGGCATGCCGTTAGGGAGCGGGCCGTGGGAGAGGGTGAGCTTGCCGGCGGTTTTGTCCACCTTCTTGACGGTGCCGTCCACCAGGGTTGCGGCGGCAGGGGCTGCGTGATTGTGGCCGGCGTGCTTGTCGGCGGCCAGGGTGGGCGTGGCGGCGAGAATGGCGAGGGCGGCGAGCAGGGCTTTCATGACGATTCCTTGAAGGGTTTTGGCTGATTTTGGCAAGCCGAGCCCGACAGGAAGCTGACCCGAAGATTACATCTCTGTAATCTTGGGCCAGGCGCGCCGGTCCACGGCAGACTGGCCGCCGCTCAAGGTGATGGAAGGGACTGCGTTGAAGATTCTGATCGTCGAGGACGAACCGAAGACCGGGGATTACCTGCGCCAGGGGCTGGCCGAGGCCGGGTTCACCGTTGACCTCGCCCGCACCGGCCTGGATGGGCTGCACCTGGGCCTGGCCGAGGCCTACGACCTGATCGTGCTCGACGTGATGCTGCCGGGCCTCGACGGCTGGCAGGTGCTGGAGACCCTGCGCAAGGCCGGGCGCGAGACGCCGGTGCTTTTCCTAACCGCCCGCGACAGCGTGGACGACCGGGTGAAGGGGCTGGAGCTGGGCGCCGACGACTATCTGGTGAAGCCCTTTGCCTTTGCCGAGCTGCTGGCCCGGGTGCGCACGCTGCTCCGCCGGGGCACCAAGACCAAGGAGCTCGACGCCCTGCAGGTGGCCGATCTGGAGCTGGATCTCCTGCGTCGCCGGGTGACCCGCGCCGGCCGGCGGATCGACCTGACCGCCAAGGAATTCGCGCTGCTGGAGCTGCTGCTGCGTCGCCAGGGCGAGGTGCTGCCGCGCTCGCTGATCGCCTCCCAGGTGTGGGACATGAACTTCGACAGCGACACCAACGTGGTGGAGGTGGCCGTGCGCCGCCTGCGGGCCAAGATCGACGACGACTTCGAGCCCAAGCTGATCCGCACCGTGCGCGGCATGGGCTATGTGCTGGAGGCGCCCCCATGCCCGTGAGCGGCCGGCGCACCTCGCTCACGGCGCGGCTCACGCTGCTGTTCGCGGCCGCATCGACGGTGGTGCTGCTGGTGCTGGGCTGGATCGTCGCCGGTTCGGTGGAGCATCACTTTGAAGAGCAGGACATGGCCGAGCTGAACGGCCGGCTGGTGCAGGTGGGCCGCCTGCTCGACAAGCTGCACTCGGCGGCCGAGCTCGACGGCGCGCTGCGCCAGCTGGAGGATTCGCTGGTCGGCCACCACGGCATCACCATCGCGGTGCTCGGGCCAGACGGCGTGATCCACAGCGCCGGCCACGGGGCGGCGTTTCCGGTGGCGCGGCTGGGCAGTGGGCCGGCGGACGGCCAGCCCCAGGTGTGGGAGGACGAGGGCTCGGCGTACCGGGGCCTGGTGGCGCCGGTGGCCACGGGTATCCCCGGCGTGCCGACGCTGCGGGTGGGCGTGGCCACCGACATCGCCCATCACCGCAGCTTCATGGATTCGTTCATGCACACCCTGTGGTGGGTGGTGCTGGGGGCGTCGCTGGCCACCGGGCTGCTGGGCTGGTTCGCCGCCCGCCGGGGGCTCGCGCCGCTCCGCGCGATGGGCCACCGGGCTGCGGAAGTGAGCGCCCAGCGCCTCGACCACCGCCTGCCCGCCGACACGGTGCCTGCGGAGCTCGCCGAGCTGGCCGATTCCCTCAACGACATGCTGGCGCGCCTGGAGGAATCCTTCCGGCGGCTGTCGGATTTTTCGTCGGATCTCGCCCACGAGCTGCGGACCCCGGTGAGTAACCTGATGACCCAGACCCAGGTGGCGCTGACCCGCGCCCGGGACGCTGACGCCTATCGGGAAGTGCTCGAATCCAACGCCGAGGAGTTCGAGCGGCTGTCGCGCATGATCGGCGACATGCTCTTCCTCGCCAAGGCCGAGAACGGCCTGATCGTTCCGGGACAGACGCGCTTTCCGCTGGAAGACGAGGTGTCGGCGCTGTTCGAGTTCTACGGCGCGGTGGCCGAGGATAACGGCGTCACCCTGCGCCTTTCGGGCCGGGCCGATGTCGCAGGCGATCGCCTGATGCTGCGCCGGGCCATCGGCAACCTGCTCTCCAACGCCCTGCGCCACACACCGGAAGGCGGTACGGTGACGGCCACCGTGGCACCGGCAGTGGATGAATCAGGCCGGCCCGGCGAGCGCCTTGCGATTGCCAACACCGGCGAGCCGATCCCGGCGGAGCACCTGCCGCGCCTCTTCGACCGCTTCTATCAGGCGGACGCCGCGCGCCGCCACGGGGGCGAGGGCGCCGGCCTGGGGTTGGCGATCACCCGCTCGATCCTGCGTGCCCACGGGGGCGAGGTGACGGCCCGCGTCGAAGGCGGGCAGAACGTTTTCGAGATGTGGCTGCCGTCTGAGGACTGAGCGCGCCGCCTAGGGCTTGGTCGGAGAAGCGACGGCGATCTGGGCCAGCAGCGCGTCGTTGAAGTGCAGGGCCTTGAGGGCCTCGGGCGGGGGCACGATCGGCGGGCCCTCGATGGGCATGGGCTGGATGTCCGGCGGGTTGTCATCCACACCGGCCTTGCGCGCCAGGGCGTAGTCGATCTCCTTCTGCACCCATTCGGACTGAGCGGCGGAGGTGGACCAGAACAGGTAGAGCACGTCGCAGTTGTCGATCTCCCGGTACAGGGCTTTCTCCCAGCGCATGCCGGGCTCCAGGTCGAGAATGTCCTGGAAGACGGTGATGCCCGTCTGGCGGATGCCCTGGACGCGCTTGAGCACTTCGGCGCGGTCCTTCGACGAATACGAGATGAAGGCGCGCCGGTAGCGCCGGGCGCGGACTTCGCGGGCGCTGGCGTCCTCGACCGGCGTACCGGCCGCCGCCAGTGCCACCTGAAAGCGCAGCGCGCCACTCGGTACGCCATTGACGGCAAAGCGGATGCGGCCGATGGCGCTGGCGCCCGGCGCGTCGGCGGGCACCTCCACGTCGAACTGCACCGGCGTGATCCGCCCCCGCCAGGTGATGAAGGCGTCGGGCTCGGTCACGGTGAGGCCGGGCATATCGAGATGCAGGTCGATCCGCGCACCGCGGGGGATGTCCAGCGGCAGGGAATAGCTGCCGCGCCGGGTGGCTGTGTCGTCAGCCTGACGGGCCTGGGCGTCCACGGCAGCGGCGGATTCCGGCGGGTACAGGAAGCACTGGACGAGGAAGCTGCTTTCCCGGGCCACCGTGGGTGGGCAGAACACGGCGGAATCCACCGCTTCGGCGTTGGGCGGCGTGGCGGGCTGGGTGCTGCGGTCGGCGGCGGGCAGGGCGGGTGCGGCCAGCGGCGCCGGGGCCGGCGGCGGAGGCGGCTCCGGTGGTTCGGCGCCGGCGGTTGGGATCTCGAAGGTCGGCATCTCGAAACTGCGCGCGGGTGGTTTGGCGTGCTTGAAGCTCGTCTCGTGGTGATGCACGCCCGGGCTCGACGGCTGCCCGCCCAGCAACTCGTCGCCGCCACCCGTGGAGCGGGAATGGAGACCGAAGTCCGGCTTGTCATCGGAAAACCCGAACCCCCGACCGGTCCGGAGCGCGTCGAAGTTCAGATGCCGGTTTGACTGGTCGATGGTCGGCCGGAGCGCGGCCAGCGTGGGCGGAAGCGAGTGCAGCGGATTGCCGGCGACGCGGAGTTCGGCCAGCTTCGGGAGTTGGGCGAGGATGTCCACATCCACCAACTGGTTGCCGCTGATGTCCAGGTAGCGCAGCGCCTTGAAGCTGGTGATGCGCGGGTCGAGGTGCGTGAGCTGGTTGTCGCCCAGGTCGAGCCATTCAAGATCGACCAGCAACCACAGCTCGTCGGGCAGCTCGGTCAGCCCATCGCCGCGCAGGCTGAGGGTGGCGGGGTGGGTGCGCTGGGCTTCGGCAATGGCGCGGCGGGCGCGCTCGATGGGGTTGGTCATGGCGGGGCTCCCGGGTGGGTTTCCATCTTCATAGCGTAGCTCAAGCGGGCGGGCATGGTTCGGCATCGGCGGGTTTTGTCGGCGGCGGCGGGGACGCACGGCAGACGCGGCTTTCCGGCGCATCGCCCAGGCCCTACAATCCGCCGCGTCCTGACGGGAGTTCACCTTGCATTTCACACCGCTGCCACCCGGGCTGATGCTGGTTCACGGCAATCGCCCCGAAGCCCTGCGCGACCTGCTGGTCGCGTGGATCCGGCGCTATCCGCTCGCCCCGCTGGAAACCGAGACCCTGCTGGTGCACAGCAACGGCATCGCCCAGTGGCTGCGCCTGGCGCTGGCCGAAGACCCGGCCGAGGATGGCGTGGGTGGGGGCTGCGGGATCGCGGCGGGGCTCGACATGTCGCTGCCGTCGCGCTTTCTGTGGCAGGTGTATCGGGCCGTGCTGGGCCGCGACGCGGTGCCGGAAGTCTCGCCCTTCGACAAGCCGCTGCTCCTGTGGCGGCTGATGCGCCTGTTGCCCGACGTGATGGGCGAGCCGGCCTACGCGCCGCTGCGGCGCTTTCTGGCGTCCGACGCCGACCTGCGCAAGCGCTTCCAGCTGGCCGAGCGGCTGGCGGATCTGTTCGACCAGTATCAGGTGTATCGCGCCGACTGGCTGGCCGCGTGGGCCGAAGGCGACGACGTGCTGATCCGCGCCGGCGGCGATCGCGTGCCGCTTCCCGACGAGCAGCGCTGGCAGGCCAGCCTGTGGCGGGCGCTGCTGGCCGACGTGGGCGGCGGCGCAGCGGGGCAGGGGCGCGCCGCGGTGCACGAGGCATTTTTGGATCGGGTGGCCGCCTGGCCCGATGACGCGCCGCGCCCGGCCGGGTTGCCGCGGCGGGTGATGGTGTTCGGCATCTCGGCGCTGCCGCGGCAGTCGCTGGAGGCGCTCGCCGCCGTGGCTCGCTGGTCGCAGGTGCTGATGTGCGTGCACAACCCCTGCGAGCACTACTGGGCCGACATCGTCGCCGACAAGGATCTGCTCCGCGCCACCCGTACGCGCCAGCGCCGCCGCGAGGGCGCGCCGGAGACCATCCCCGACGAGGCGCTGCACCTCCACGCCCACCCGCTGCTGGCAGCCTGGGGAAAGCAGGGGCGCGATTTCATCGGCCTCCTCGACGAGCACGACAGCGACACCAGCCGGGCCGGCTATCAGCACCACTTCGCCGCCCTCGGCAAGCGCATCGACCTCTTCGACAGCCACGGGAGCGATTGCCTGCTCAACCAGCTGCAGGACGACATCCGCGACCTGCGCCCCCTGGGCGAGAGCCGCGAGCGCTGGCCGGCGGTGTCGCCCGACGACGCCTCGATCCGCTTCCACGTGGCCCACAGCGCCCAGCGCGAGGTGGAGATCCTCCACGACCAGCTCCTCGCCGCCTTCAACGCCGACCCGACCCTGCGCCCGCGGGACGTGATCGTGATGGTGCCGGACATCGACGCCTTCGCGCCGCACATCCAGGCGGTGTTCGGGCTGGTCGATCGGGACGACCCGCGCTTCATCCCCTTCAGCATCGCCGACCAGGGCCGGCGCCACCACGACCCGCTGGTCAATGCCATCGCCCGACTCCTCGACCTGCCCACCGCCCGGCTGACGGTGAGCGACGTGCTCGATCTGATGGAGGTGCCGGCCCTGCGCGCCCGCTTCGGCATCGCCGAGGACGACCTGCCGCTGCTCCACCGCTGGATCCACGGCGCCAAGATCCGCTGGGGCCTGCACGCCGCCCATCGCCAGAGCCTGGGCCTGCCGAACGCCCCCGAGGCCAACAGCTGGCTGTTCGGCCTGCGGCGGATGCTGCTGGGCTACGCGGTGGGCGCCGGCGCCGCGCCGTGGCAGGAGATCGAACCCTTCGACGAGATCGGCGGGCTGGACGCCGCGCTGCTGGGCCCGCTGGTGGCCTTCGTCGAGCGCCTCGACGCCACCTGGCAGACCTTCCGCGAGGACGCCGACGTGCCCGGCTGGTGCGCCCGCCTGCGCGGCCTGATGGCGGATTTCTTCGCCCCGGACGACAGCGCCGACGCCTTCACCCTGCAACAGCTCGACCAGGCCCTGGCGCGCTGGCTCGACGCCTGCACCGCCGCCGGCCTCACCGCGCCGCTGCCGCTGGCCGTCGTGGGCGAGCACTGGCTGGCGCAGCTGGACGACGGCGGGCTGTCCCAGCGCTTCTTTGCCGGCGTGGTGACCTTCGCCACGCTGATGCCCATGCGGGCGATTCCCTTCCTCCGGGTGTGCCTGCTGGGCCTGAATGACGGCGACTACCCGCGCACCCGCGCGCCGATGGACTTCGACCTGATGGGCCGCGATTACCGCCCGGGCGACCGCTCCCGGCGCGAGGACGACCGCTATCTCTTCCTCGAGGCGCTGCTGTCGGCGCGGGAGCACCTGCACGTGTCGTGGGTCGGGCGCAGCATCAACGACAACACGCCACGCCCGCCGTCGGTGCTCATCGGCCAGCTGCGCGACCACCTCGCCGCCGGCTGGCGGCTTGCCGGGCGTGACGACGGCGACGCGCTGCTCGCCCACCTCACCGTCGAGCATCGCCTGCAGCCCTTCAACCCGGATTACTTCCCGGCCGATCCGGCGGCGTCGCGGCTGTTCACCTACGCCAGCGAATGGCACATCGCCGACGACCGCCCGGCGCCGGATGCCACGCTGCCTGCGGTGGCGCGGGACGAGCCGCTGACGATCCGCGAGCTGGCGGCCTTCCTGCGCGATCCGGTCAAAAGTTTCTTCCGCCAGCGCCTGCGGGTGGATTTCGAGCAGGACGATCCCTCCAGCGAAGACCAGGAGCCCTTCGATCTGGATGGCCTGCAGAAGTGGGGCCTGTGGAACGAACTCATCGCCGCCCAGGCCGAAGCGATCCATGCCGGTTCCGAGCCCACCGAAGCGCTGGAAGCCGGCCTCGAACGCATCGCCCGCCGGGGCGAACTGCCGGCCCGGGCCTTTGCGCTCATCAAGCGGGACGAGCTCGCCGCGCCGATGGCCGATCTCTTCGCGCGCTACGCCGCCGGCCTCGCCGAATGGCCGCAGCCGATGGAGGGCGACGCCGAGATCAGTTACCGCAGCACAACCGCCGGGCTGGAGCTCGACGACCGCCTGCACGACCTTCGCGTGAATGACGACGAGCTTCGCGGCCGGGTGGTGCTGGAGCCCAGCGACGTGGTGAAGGACGGCAAGTACCGCCGGCACAATCTGGTCAAGCACTGGGTGGCTCACCTGGCCGGGCATCTGGCGGGCGGGCCGCTCACCACGCTGGTGGTGAGCAAGGTGGGCAACGTGCGTTTCGAGCCGCTGGAAGTGGACGACGCCCGCGCCCAGATCGACGCCCTGATCGCCGCCTGGCAGGACGGCCAGACCCGCCCACTGCCCTTGCCGGTGAAG
Source organism: uncultured Zoogloea sp. (assembly GCF_937894855.1). NCBI lineage: Bacteria > Pseudomonadati > Pseudomonadota > Betaproteobacteria > Rhodocyclales > Zoogloeaceae > Zoogloea > uncultured Zoogloea sp. The sequence goes on along the minus strand of NZ_CALAYQ010000145.1, from coordinate 15,916 downwards.
ACCGCTTTCGCCCACCTCGCCGACGTGGACGGCAACAAGAACACCGCGCCCCAGGCCTACGAAGGCGGCTACAACGCCCCGGGCGAAGTGCAGACCAGCCCCTACCTGCAGCGGGTGTGGCCGGATTACGCCAGCCTCACCGCCAGCGGCGAATTTGCGCAGCTCGCCGAGCACCTGCTGCGGCCCCTCTACGCGGCAACGTTTTCTGCCAAATCCGCGGCCAAGGCTGCCGAGAAGGGCGACGCCCGATGAACCCGACTTCCCTCGACCCCCTGCGTTTTCCCCTCAAGGGCAGCCGGCTGATCGAAGCCAGCGCCGGCACCGGCAAGACCTTCACCATCGCCGCGCTGTACCTGCGGCTGGTGCTCGGCCACGGGGGCGACGCCGCCTTCAGCCGGCCGCTCGACCCGCCGGAGATCCTGGTCGTCACCTTCACCGACGCGGCCACCAAAGAGCTCCGCGACCGCATCCGCGCGCGGCTGTCCGAGGCCGCAGCGGGCTTTCTGGCCGATCCGGCCACTATCGAGCCCCAGCCGCCGGGCGCCGATCTGCTCCACGACCTGCGCGCCGAGTATCCGCCGGAAGACTGGGCCGGCTGCGCCCGCCGGCTCCAGCTCGCCGCCGAATGGATGGACGAGGCGGCGGTGTCCACCATCCACGGCTGGTGCAACCGCATGCTCCGCGAGCACGCCTTCGACAGCGACAGCCTATTCACCCAGCGCCTCGAAACCGACGAGGAAGACCTGCTGGCCGAGGTGGTGCGGGACTACTGGCGTAGCTTCATGTACCCGCTGGACGTGGACGCCGCGCGCCGGGTGAACGGCTGGTGGGGCTCGCCGGAAGGCTTGCAGTCCGTCGTCCGGCATCTGCTGCCCCATGTGGCGCTGCTGGGCAGTGGTCCGACGCCGGCCGAGGCCATCGAGCAGGCCGAGGCCTTGAAGCGCGAACGCATCAAGGAACTCAAGGCGCCGTGGGCTGCATGGGTGGAAGAGCTCCGCACGCTCTTCGACGGTGCCCGGGCGAAGAAGCAGTTCGACGCCCGCAAGCTCAACCAGGCCAACTGCGAACGCTGGCTCGCCGCGCTTGAGATGTGGGCCGGCGACGATACCGACAAACCCGCACTCACCGATACCGCCTGGACGCGCCTCACGCCCGAAGGCATCGCCGAGATCTGGCGCGACGGGGAGCCGCCCGCGCACAAGGCCTTCGAGGCCATGGCCGGGCTGGGCGCCGCACTTGCAGGCCTGCCCGAAGGCCACGACGAAACCCTCGCCCACGCCGCCCGCTGGGTGGCCGAGCGCTTTGCCATCGAACAGGCCCGCCGCGCCCAGATGGGCTTTGACGACCTGCTCGGGCGCCTCGATGCGGCGCTCGCCGGCCCCAACGGCCCGCGCCTCGCCCAGCTCATCCGCAACCAGTTTCCGGTGGCGCTGATCGACGAGTTTCAGGATACCGACGCCATCCAGTACCGCATCTTCGACGCGGTGTATCGCGTGGCCGACAACAGCGATGCCACCGGCCTCGTGCTCATCGGCGACCCGAAGCAGGCCATCTACGCCTTCCGCGGCGCCGACATCCACACCTACCTCGCCGCCCGCCGCGCCACCGCCGGCCGGCTGTACACCCTGCGGCGCAACTTCCGCTCGACGGAGGGCATGGTCGCCGCCACCAACCGCTGCTTCGAGATCGCCGAAAACCGCGAGACGGGGCAGGGCGCCTTCCTGTTCCGCAGCAGCGACGGCAACCCGGTGCCCTTCCTGCCCGCCGAGGCCAAGGGCCGCGACGACGTGCTGGTGGCCGAAGGCGCGCCGCTGCCGGCGCTCACCGCCTGGCGCCTGCCCGCGCCGGATGACGGCAAGGCGCTCACCAAGGATGCCTACCTCAGCGACATGGCCCAGGTGTGCGCCGGCGAGATCGCCCGGCTGCTCAACCTGGGCGCCGCGGGCGAGGCCGGTTTCGACGGTGAGAAGGGCCGACGCGATCTGCGCCCGTCCGACATGGCTGTGCTGGTGAATAACCGCAACGAAGCCGACACCATCCGCGCGGCGCTGTCCGAGCGGGGCGTGCGCAGCGTTTATCTTTCGGAGCGCGAATCGGTCTTCCAGCGCCCCGAGGCCGGCGACCTGCAGCTGTGGCTCGCCGCCTGCGCCGAGCCCGACGACGGCCGCGCCCTGCGGGCCGCGCTCGCCACCGCAACCCTGGGCCTGGGCTGGGCGGATCTCGACCGGCTTAACTACGACGAGCTCGCCTGGGACGCGCGCATCGAGCAGTTCCGCGCCTACCGCGAGTGCTGGCGCAAGCAGGGCGTGCTGCCGATGCTGCGTCGGCTCCTCAACGACTTCCGCGTGCCGGCGCGCCTGTTGGCCGCCGGCGGCAGCGGCGAGCGCAGTCTGACCGATCTGCTTCATCTGGCCGAACTCCTGCAACAGGCCAGCAGCCTGCTGGACGGCGAACACGCGCTGATCCGCCACCTGGCCGAGCAGCGCCAGGACGCCGCCGCGGGTGGCGACGCCCGCCAGATCCGCCTCGAGAGCGACGCCCACCTGGTGCAGGTGGTCACCGTGCACAAGTCGAAGGGGCTGGAATATCCGCTGGTCTTTTTGCCCTTCGCCTGTGCCTTCCGCGCAGCCAAATCCACCGACCTGCCGCTCAAGTGGCACGACGCCGACGGCCGGCTGCAGCTGGCGCTGGTGGATGACGGCACGGTGGTCGGCCGGGTGGATCGGGAACGCCTGGGCGAGGATCTGCGCAAGCTCTACGTGGCGCTCACCCGCGCCCGCTACGCCACCTGGATCGGCGTCGCGCCCCTCAAGGAGGTGGAGCGCAGCGCCCTCGGCTATCTGGTGGGCGGCAACCTGCAGGACGGGCTCGACCAGCTTGCCGATGGCTGCGACGTGATCGCGGTGATCGACAACCCCGAGCCGGCGCCCGATCTGTACGCCGGCCGCGACCAGACGGTTGTCGAAGGCGCCGCCCGTCAGCCGGTGCGCGCCGTGCGCGAAAACTGGTGGATCGCCAGCTATTCTGCCCTGCAGACCGCCGCAGCGAGTGCCGACACCGCGGCCGAGGATGTCTTCCGCGAGGCCGCCGATGCGGCTGCCGACGACAGCTCGCTTCCCGCCGCCGGCCCATCCGCAGCGCCGTCCGAAGGGGGCCGGCTGCACGACTTTCCCCGTGGCGCGTCGGTGGGGACCTTCCTCCACGAAATCCTCGAATGGGCCGCTGGCCAGGGTTTTGGCGTGGTGGCCACGGCACCGGCGCTGCTGCGCGACGCGGTCGCCCGGCGCTGCGCGGTGCGCGGCTGGGCGGCGTGGATCGACCCGCTGTGCGCGTGGCTGCAGGATTTCCTGCAGATGCCGCTGGGGGCGTCGGACGAGACCGGCTTCACCCTCGCCGGGCTGCCCGTGGCGGTGGCCGAGATGGAGTTCTGGATCGCCGCCCACCGGGTGGATCTGGCCGAGGTGGATCGCCTCGTGCGTGCCCACACCCTGGGCGGCGTCGAGCGGCCGCCCCTCGCGCCGGGCCAGCTCAACGGGATGCTCAAGGGCTTCATCGATCTGGTGGCCGAGCACGACGGGCGCTACTACGTGCTCGACTACAAATCCAACTGGCTCGGCCCGGACGACGCGGCCTACACGCCGGCGGCGATGGCCGCGGCGGTGCTCGCCAAGCGCTACGAGCTGCAGTACGTGCTCTACCTGCTGGCGATCCACCGGCTGCTCAAGCTGCGCAAGCCGGATTACGACTACGACCGCCACATGGGCGGGGCGATCTACCTCTTCCTGCGGGGCAGCCAGTCGCCCAGCCGCGGCATCCACGCCGAACGTCCGCCCCGGGCGCTGATCGAGGCGCTGGATCGCCTCTTCGCCCACGCCGCCGACCGGGAGGCCGCATGAGCACCGCCCGGCCGCCCGAAGGTGCTCGCACCGCAGCCCATGAGGGCGAAGGTATTCCTATGAACGCTGCGCTCAACGACACCGCCGCGACCCTCGCGCTGCTCGACCGCTGGGCCGACCACGGCTGGCTGCGTGGGCTGGATGCCGCCTTCGCCGCCTTCCTCGCCCGCGAGGTGCCCGACGCGCCGCCGCCGGCCATCCTCGCCGCCGCGCTGGCGAGCCACCAGCTGGGCCGCGGCCACGCCTGCCTGGATCTCGCCGACACCCTGGCCGATCCGGGCTTCGCGCTGTCGCTGCCCCCTGATGGTGACAGCAAGGGCGAGGGCGGGGGCGATGCCCGTCCGCCACTGCCCGCCGAGGTGCTGGCCGGGCTGGATCTGGCCGGCTGGCAGGCCGCGCTCACTCATCCCGAGCTGGTGGCCGACGGACCCGGCGCCACGCCGCTGGTGGCGGTGGGCCGGCGGGTCTATCTGCGCCGTTACTGGCAATACGAACGCTCGGTGCGCGAGGCCATCGATGCGCGCCTCGCCGCGCCCCTACAGCTTCCGGCCGACGCCCTGCGCGCCGCGCTTGACGCGCTGTTTCCGCCTGCCGCCAACGGGCTGGACTGGCAGAAGCTCGCCTGCGCGCTGGCCGCCCACAGTGCCTTTGCCATCGTCACCGGCGGCCCCGGCACCGGCAAGACGACCACCGTGGTGCGCCTGCTGGCGGTGCTGCAGACCCTGGCGCTGGCGGGCGATGCCGCACGTGCGCTGCGCATCCGCCTCGCCGCGCCCACCGGCAAGGCTGCGGCCCGGCTCAATGAATCCATTGCCGGCGCGGTGGCGAAGCTGCAGCTCGACGGCCTGCCCGACGGCGACGCGGTGCGCGCGGCGATTCCGGTGCAGGTGACGACGCTCCACCGCCTCCTCGGTAGCCGGCCGGATTCGCGCCACTTCCGCCACCACGCGGGCAACCCGCTGCCGGTGGATGTGCTGGTGGTGGATGAGGCGTCGATGGTCGATCTGGAGATGATGGCTGCGCTGCTCGCCGCGCTGCCGGCCCGGGCGCGGCTGGTGCTGCTGGGCGACAAGGATCAGCTGGCTTCGGTTGAAGCCGGCGCGGTGCTGGGCGAGTTGTGCCGCCGGGCGTCGGAAGGCCACTACACGGCAGAAACCGCCGGGTGGATCGCAGACGTGACCGGCGCGACGATTCCCGCGTCGCTCATCGACCCGGCCGGCACGGCGCTCGATCAGGCGGTGGCGATGCTGCGCTTCAGCCACCGCTTCCGCCACGACAGCGGGATCGGCCAGCTGGCGGCAGCAGTCAACGATGGCGACGTGGAGGCGGCCACCGGCTGCTTCGATGCAGGCTTTGCCGATCTCGCCCGCGTCGCGGTGGGCGAAGGTGCCGATGAGCGCGCGCTGCGCCGGCTGGTGGTGGAGGGCGACACCGGCAAGGCCTACGCCGGGGAGCGGCCGCTGGGCTACCGGCATTACCTCGAAACCTTGCGCGATGCCCGGCCGGCTGCCGGCGCCGCGCAGGCAGACATCGACGACTGGGCGCGGAAAGTGCTCGCCGCCCACGGGCAGTTTCAGCTGCTGTGCGGCCTGCGCCGCGGGCCGTGGGGTGTGGAAGGGCTCAACCGGCGGATCGCCGGCTGGTTGAAGGAGGCGGGGCTGATTCCGGCGGCGGAGGGCTGGTACGCCGGCCGGCCGGTGCTCGTGACCCGCAACGACTACGGGCTGGGGCTGATGAACGGCGACATCGGCATCACCCTGGAACTACCCGGCGGCGTGCTGCGGGTGGCTTTCCCGGCTGGCGACGGCAGCGCCGGCATCAAGTGGGTGCAGCCCAGCCGGCTGCAGGCGGTGGAGACGGTGTTCGCCCTCACGGTGCATAAGTCCCAGGGTTCGGAATTCACCCATGTGGCGATGGCGCTGCCGGAGAGCCTGAGCCCGATCCTCACCCGCGAGCTGATCTACACCGGCATCACCCGCGCCCGGCAGTGGTTCACCCTGGCCGACGCGCCCGCGTCGACGGTGCTGGCGCGGGCGGTGGAGCGTCGGGTACTGCGGGTTTCGGGGCTGATGGCGGGTTAGGTGGCGGGTTGCGCGCGCAGGAAGGCCTCGGCCTGCTGCCGGGCGGCGGCAAAGAGCCGGTCGTAATCGGCCCGGGCAGCGGCGGTGTAGTTGCCAAACTCATGGGGCTGGCCTGAGCACAGGAAGGCCCAGCTGATGGCCGCGGCGGTAGCGTGGTGATCGGTGAGTGCGCCGAGGGCGTTGGCGAAGTCGTCCGGCGAATCGAAGCCTTCGACCTGCCCGGCTGCGGTGTAGTGGTCGAGCAGGGTTTTCATGATTCCGGCGTACGCCGCCAGCGCGCAGCCGGCGTCCCGGTGCTGGCCGAAGAGGAGCGCGGTGAACACCCGCAGCAGGATCTGGTTGATGCGGAAGGGCAGGGCGTCGATGGGCGCGCCGGCTTCGGGTTCGACCTCGGCCCACAGGGCGGCGTCGAGGCGGCGCAGGTAGTCGAGGGTGGCGTCGTCCAGTGCCGGGTAGAAGCGGAAGTCGAGCCATCTTTCCCGCTGGGCTTTCGGCTGGTCGGGGCTGGCGGCGCGGATGCGGGCCATCAGGGCGGGCGCCTGGGCGTCGAGATCCTCGATGTCGATCACCGTGAATACCTTCTCGAGCTCGTCGCGCAGGGCGCGGATGTCGTCGTCCGAGCTGCGCTCCCGCGACGGCAACCACCGCACCGGGCCGATGGCCAGCGCCGGGATGTCCTTGTAGAGATCGGCGTGAATGTTCTTGGTGAGGATCGCCTCCCGGTCGAACACCACGGTGGTCAGCGGCGCGCGGCCAGTGTCGATGAGGTGGTGCATCTCCCACAGCACGCTCTCGGTGATCGACGAGACGTACACCACAAAGTAATCCACCTGCCCGGCCAGCTGGGCGATGTCGTCCTTCCAGTGCAGCGCGTTGAGATGGACGGAGCGGATCGGCTGGTTGGCGGAGCGGATCAGCGCTTCGTAGTCGCCGTAAAAGTGACGCTGGGGGCCGATGGTTTCCCAGTACAGATCCTTCGGGCTCATGGCCTTGAAGAGGTCGAATTCGGCACCGAGCAATTCGCCCAGCTTATAGTTGAAGCGGGTGGTATCGACCGTGGCTATACCTACCGCCAGGGTGTCGCTGGCGGCAACGGCGGCTTCGTAGTCGAAGCCACGCAGATAGAGCACCCGCTTGCGGGTTGTGACGTGCATCAGCCGGTAGTTGGCCTGCTTGTGGGCGGATTCGACGTAGAAGTAGATGCCGCAGAAGTAGGCCAGCTTTTCCAGGTCGAGGGCGTTGAAATCCACCGGCAGCCGGCGGAAGGCCGGGCTGGCGTGGGCGTCTTCGTCCAGCAGGCCGGCGGCGCGCCAACGCTGGATGTTGTGCAGGAGCACGCCCAGGAAATGGGTGAACCAGGTGTAGAGAAAATAGCCGTGAAGGGCGCGGGCGCCGTCGTAGAGGGGCGTGGCGTCGCGGATGATGGTGGAAGGCGTGTCCGGCATGGCGGGTCTCCCGGCGGTGGGTGCAATTTGAGCATAGGCGCCGGCGCGGGGGCGTGGCAATCGGATCGCTCGAAGGTTTGGCGCAGGTCAACCGACGGCGCGGGCGGCTGTCAGATGCGGGTTCTGTGTGGCTTTGAGGCGGCCGTGAAATCCTGCCCACTTCGGGAAATCTCCGGGCGTAGAATCATGCCGTTTGCCCACCATCCCGACCCATCAGCCCGTCATGCCCCACGCCGCCATCGTCCAGCGTCTGATCGCTGCCCACCCACCCCGGCAGGATGCCTTGTTGCCGATCCTCCATGCCATCCAGGACGAACTCGGATGGGTGCCGCCGAAGGCCACGACGGCCATCGCCCAGGCGCTCAACCTGTCCCGCGCCGAGGTGCATGGGGTCATCAGCTTCTACCATCACTTCCGTACTTCGCCGCCGGGCCGGCAGGTGATCCAGCTTTGCCGCGCCGAGGCCTGTCAGGCCCGGGGCAGCGAGGCACTGGAAGCCCACGCGCTGGCGGCCCTCGGGGTGGGCTATCACCAGACGACCGCCGATGGCGCGGTGAGCCTCGAGCCGGTGTATTGCCTGGGCAACTGTGCCTGCGGGCCGTCGCTGCGGGTGGGCGACCAGATCATCGGGCGGGTAGACGCGGCGCGCTTCGACCGCCTGCTCGCCAGCTTGCGGGAGGAACTGCCATGAGCGTGCGGGTGTATGTGCCGGCGGACACCACCGCGCTGGCGGTGGGTGCCGAGGAAGTCGCCTTGGCGATTGCGGCCGGCGCGGCGGCGCGGGGCGTGTCGATAGAGTTGGTGCGCAACGGCTCCCGCGGGATGTTCTGGCTGGAGCCGATGGTGGAGGTGGCAACCCCGGCTGGCCGCGTGGCCTATGGGCCGGTGGACGTGGCCGACGTGCCGGGCCTGCTGGATGCGGGCTTTCTCACCGGCGGCGACCATCCCCTGGCCCTCGGGCCGACGGAGGAGATCCCCTTCCTCAGGCAGCAGGAGCGGCTGACCTTCGCCCGGGTGGGGGTGGTTGATCCGTTGTCGCTGGATGATTACGCGGCCCACGGCGGGCTGGTCGGACTGCGGGCGGCGCTGGCGATGAGCGCTTCGGGGATCGTCCAGGCCGTCACCGATTCGGGCCTGCGCGGGCGGGGCGGCGCCGCCTTCCCGGCGGGTATCAAGTGGCGCACGGTGCTGGGCGCGCCGGGCATTGAAAAGTACGTGGTGTGCAACGCCGACGAAGGCGATTCCGGCACCTTCTCGGATCGCATGCTGCTGGAGGGCGACCCGTTCTGCCTGATCGAGGGCATGGTCATCGCCGGGCTGGCGGTGGGGGCGAGCCGCGGTTACGTCTATTTGCGCTCCGAATATCCCCGCGCCTGGCGGGTGGTGAACGCGGCGCTCAAGCGCGCGCGGGAGGCCGGGCTGCTGGGGGACGACGTTCTCGGCTCGGGCCGGGCCTTCGACATCGAGGCGCGGCTGGGCGGCGGCGCCTACATCTGCGGCGAAGAGACCGCGATGCTGGAGAGCATCGAGGGCAAGCGCGGGCAGGTGCGCACCAAGCCACCACTGCCGGCGGTGAAGGGCCTGTTCGGCAAGCCGACAGTCATCAACAACCTCATCACCCTGGCCAGCGTGCCGGTGATCCTCGCCAAGGGGGCTGCGTTCTACCGGGATTTCGGCCAGGGCCGCTCGCTCGGCACGCTGCCGTTCCAGCTTGCCGGCAACGTGCGTCGGGGTGGGCTGGTGGAAAAAGCCTTCGGGCTCACCCTGCGCGCGCTGCTCGAAGACTTTGGCGGCGGCACCGCCAGCGGCCGGCCGATCCGCGCGGTTCAGGTGGGCGGCCCGCTGGGCGCCTATGTGCCGCCGGCGGATTTCGACCTGCCGCTGGATTACGAAGCCTTCGCCGCCTGCGGCGCGATGATCGGCCACGGGGGCGTGGTGGTCTTCGACGACACGGTGGACATGGCCCGGATGGCGCGCTTTGCGATGGAGTTCTGCGCCGAGGAATCCTGCGGCAAATGCACCCCGTGCCGCATCGGCTCGACCCGCGGGATGGAGGTCATCGACCGCATCATCGCCGGCGACGATCGCGTCGCTAACGCCGCGCTGCTGCAGGATCTGTGCAGCCTGATGACCGACGGCTCGCTGTGCGCGATGGGCGGGATGACGCCTTTCCCCGTGCAGTCGGCGCTCAGGCATTTTCCGGCCGATTTCGGCCTTGATTCCGGGGAGGCGCAATGAGCTGCCGCTGCCAGACCGATCTCGGCACGCCGCCGGTTACGTCGGACCACACCGTCACCCTGACCATTGACGGCCAGCAGGTTGTCGCAACCGCCGGCACCTCGGTGATGCGCGCCGCGCTGGAGGCCGGCATCCCGATCCCCAAGCTGTGCGCCACCGACACGCTTGAAGCCTTTGGCTCGTGCCGGCTGTGCCTGGTGCAGATTGACGGGCGGAGGGGCTATCCGGCGTCGTGCACCACGCCGGTGGAGGCGGGGATGCGCGTCGTCACCCAGTCGCCCAGGCTCGCCGAGCTGCGTCGCGGGGTGATGGAGCTTTACATCTCGGATCACCCCCTCGATTGCCTCACCTGCAGCGCCAACGGCAACTGCGAACTGCAGGACATGGCGGGCGTGGTGGGCCTGCGGGAGGTGCGCTACGGTTTAGCCGGTGACAACCACTTCGACGCCACCCATGCCGAGCCCAAGGACGAATCCAACCCGTACTTCAGCTTCGATCCGGCCAAGTGCATCGTGTGCAGCCGCTGCGTGCGGGCCTGCGAGGAAGTGCAGGGCACCTTCGCCCTGACCATCGCCGGGCGGGGTTTTGAATCGAAGGTGACGGCCGGCGCGGACGAAGGATTTCTCGGCTCGGAATGCGTCTCCTGCGGCGCCTGCGTGGCGGCCTGCCCGACGGCGACGCTGGCCGAGAAAAGCCTGATCGCCGCCGGTCAGGCCCAGCGTAGCGTGGCCACCACCTGCGCCTACTGCGGCGTGGGCTGCGGCTTCGTGGCCGAGGTGAAGGGCGAGCAGGTGGTGCGCATGGTGCCGGACAAGTCGGGCGGCGCCAACGCCGGCCACGCCTGCGTGAAGGGCCGATTCGCCTGGAGCTACGCCACCCACCCGGACCGGGTGACCACCCCGATGATCCGCGAGAGCATCGATGCGCTCTGGCGCAAGGTGTCGTGGGACGAAGCCCTGGCCTACGCCGCAAGCGAGTTCCGACGCATCCAGGCCAAGTACGGCCGGTTGGCGGTGGGCGGGATCACCTCGTCGCGCTGCACCAACGAGGAGACCTACCTCGTCCAGAAGCTGGTGCGCGCGGGCTTTGGCAACAACAACGTGGATACCTGCGCCCGGGTCTGCCATTCACCCACCGGCTACGGCCTCAAGCAGACCCTGGGCGAATCCGCCGGCACGCAGGATTTCGAATCCGTGCTGTCGGCCGACGTGATCGTGGTGATCGGCGCCAACCCCACCGACGGCCACCCGGTGTTCGGCTCGCTGCTCAAGAAGCGCATCCGCCAGGGCGCCGAGCTCATCGTGATCGACCCCCGCGCCATCGACCTGGTACGCACGCCCCACGTGGCGGCGGCCCACCACCTGGCGCTCCGGCCCGGCACCAACGTGGCGATGATCAACGCGCTGGCTCATGTGATCGTCGCCGAGGGGCTCGTGGATGAGGCCTTCGTCGCCGAGCGCTGCGAGGCCGAGGCCTTTGCCGCGTGGCGGGATTTCGTGCTGCGTGAAGAGAACAGCCCCGAGGTGGTCTCGGGCATCACCGGCGTGTCGGCGGATGCCATCCGCGCCGCGGCGCGCCTCTACGCCGGCGCCGGCAACGGCGCGATCTACTACGGCCTGGGCGTCACCGAGCACAGCCAGGGCTCGACCATGGTGATGGGCATCGCCAACCTCGCGATGGCCACCGGCAACATCGGCCGGCCCGGCGTGGGGGTGAATCCCCTGCGCGGGCAGAACAACGTGCAGGGCTCCTGCGACATGGGTTCTTTCCCCCACGAGCTGCCGGGCTATCGCTCGGTGGCCGATGCGGCGGTGCGCGAGGCGTTCGAGGCCCGCTGGGGCGTGGCGCTCGACCCGGAGCCCGGCTACCGAATCCCCAACATGTTCAACGCGGCGATTGCTGGCAGCTACAAGGGCATGTACGTGCAGGGAGAGGATCTGGCCCAGTCCGACCCGAACACCCAGCACGTGCATGCCGCGCTGCGCTCGCTGGAATGCCTGGTGGTGCAGGACATCTTCTTCAACGAGACGGCCAAGTTTGCCCATGTGTTTTTGCCCGGCTCGTCTTTCCTCGAGAAGGACGGCACCTTCACCAACGCCGAGCGGCGCATCTCGCGGGTGCGCAAGGTGATGGAGCCGCTCTCCGGCAAGGCCGACTGGCAGGCCACCCAGGCGCTGGCTCAGGCTTTGGGCGTGGAGATGGATTACCGCCACCCGTCCGAGATCATGGACGAGATCGCCGCGCTCACGCCCAGCTTTGCCGGGGTGAGCTACGCACGGCTCGATGCCGCCGGCAGCCTGCAGTGGCCGTGCAACGACGCGTCGCCCGCCGGCACGCCGATCATGCACACCGAGCATTTCACCCGCGGCCTCGGGCGTTTTGTCGTCACCGAATACGTGCCGACCACCGAGAAGGTCACCCGGCGCTTCCCGCTGATCCTCACCACCGGGCGCATCCTCAGCCAGTACAACGTGGGCGCCCAGACCCGCCGCACCGCCAACACCGTGTGGCACAGCGAGGACCGGCTCGACATCCATCCGCTGGATGCCGCCGACCGGGGCATCGCCGACGGCGACTGGGTGCACATCGAAAGCCGCGCCGGCGAGACGCGGCTGCGGGCGCGGGTGACGGAGCGGATGCAGCCGGGGGTGGTTTACACCACCTTCCACTTCCCGGATTCCGGCGCCAACGTGGTGACCACCGACAACTCCGACTGGGCCACCAACTGCCCCGAATACAAGGTGACCGCCGTTCAGGTTTCGCTGGGAGAGCAGCCCGCCCGCTGGCAGGCCGACTTCACCCGCCACGACGCCGACCAGCACGCGCTGCTGCCCCCAGGGCCGGACGCGTGACGGCGGAGGAGGGCGACGACTTTCCGGCGCTGCTCCGTGTTCCAGCCCGGCGCTTCGGGCCGGAGGGCGGGCGTGGGGTGGAGGATTCGGTCGTCGAGGAAGTGCCGGTGGCGCTGGTGTACAACGGCATCTCCCACGCGGTGATGCTCGCCACGCCCACCGATCTGGAAGATTTCGCCCTCGGCTTCAGTCTGAGCGAAGGCCTCATCGCCAGCCCAGCGGAGCTGCTGGAGGTGGAGATCAACGCCACCCCGCCAGGCATCGAGCTTCAGCTGCGTGTTACCGCGGAGCGTTTTCAGGGATTCAAGGCGACCCGCCGCCAGCTGGCCGGGCGCACGGGTTGCGGGCTTTGCGGTCGTGAAAGCCTGGAGCAGGCCATCCTACCTGTACCGCAGGTGGCCGGAACCCTTGCCGTGCCGGCCGGCGCGCTGACCCGTGCCATCGCCGCGCTGCCGGAGGTCCAGGGACTGCATCGCCAGAGTGGCGGCGTGCATGCGGCGGCGTGGGCCGGTATTGATGGCGAAATCCATCTCGTGCGTGAAGACGTGGGCCGCCACAACGCGCTCGACAAGCTCATTGGCGCCCTGCATCGCCAGCGCATCGACCCGGCGGCCGGCTTTGTGCTCATCACCAGCCGGGCGAGCCATGAGCTCGTTCACAAGGCCGCCAGCGCCGGCATCCAGCTGCTGGCAGCGGTGTCGGCGCCCACCGGGATGGCGGTGCGCAACGCGGAAGCGGCTGGCATGACCCTTGTCGGGTGGCTGCGGGGGAACGGGTTTTCGGTCTATTCGCGGGGCGACCGGATCACCGATCCGGCGGCCTGATCGGCCCGCGAGGCAGGTTTTTCCCGCACGGCGCCAGAAAAAGAAAAACCCGAGGGGCCTGGGCCGCTCGGGTTAAATCCACACCAAAGGAGGAGAGGGTGGAGGAGACAGAGCGAAGCATACGCCTCCGTATGGTTGCAGTGCAACATTCCAAATGTAATTAACCGTAAATTAAGTCACGGATGACGTGACGAGGCGGTCCTCACTCGCCCGGATTGCCTTTGTCATCGGCATCGCCGGCAATCTTCCGCTCCCGGAAGGTCTGCGGCGGAACGCCCGTCCAGGCCCGGAAAGCCCGGGCAAAACTCTTCTCGTTACGAAACCCCACCAGCGCCGAAATCTGCTTGATCGAGCGCTGGCTGCGGTTGAGGAGCTCGATCGCCCGGGCGCGGCGGGCTTCGTCCTTGAGTAGCTGGAGCGACGAGCCTTCGTCGCTGAGTTGCCGGTGCAGTGTGCGCACCGACACGTTGAGGCTGCCGGCGACGATCTCGGCAGTGGCCGCGCCGTTGGCCGGATCACGCAGAAAGCGTCGCACGCCTTCCACCAGCAGACGGTCGCGGCGGTATTGCAGCACCGTGAGGGGCAGGGCGCGCTGGAGCATGGCGCGCAAGGCCGCCTCGTCGCGGCGGATCGGCAGATCCAGGTAGCGCGCGTCGAAGCGGATCGCCGCCAGCTCGGCATCGAAGCGCAGCGGGCCGGGGAACATCAGCGGATAGGCGTCGGCGTGGGCCGGCGCGGGGAAGGGGAAGCGGCTCTCCAGCAGCGGAATCCGTGAATCGATCGCCCAGCAGGCGTAGCCCAGCACATAGCGCAGCAGCGTGACCTGGCAGAACTCGTGCATCTCGCCGAGGGGCCGGTTGAGGGTGATCGTGAGGGTGGCGACGGATTTATCCACCGCCAGCGCGAGGCCGATGTCGTCGGTGAGCAGCCGGTGATGGCGGCACCAGCGCTTGAGCGCCACGCCCAGATCGGGCGAGCCCAGCGAGGCCCGGCACAGCAGGCCGTAGCTGCCCCACGGCAGGCGGCGCGAGAACCAGCCCAGCGCCTCGTCGTCCAGCTCCTGCATCGCGTGGCCGGAAATGAGTTCCATCTGGGCGGCGGTGACGCGAGCGTCCGGATCGTCGAGCGCGGCCGGATCGATGTCGGCCCGGGCGAGGGCGCCGGCCGGGTCGATGCCATACCGGCGGTAGGCCAGCACGATGGCGCGGATGAAGGCGATGGGCGTGGCGGCGCGTCCCGGGCGGGACGGCGGTGGAGCGTCGGGAGTACGGATCGTCATGGTGGCGAAATCTTACCGCTTGAGATGATCGCGTGGCACGATTTGCAACCACGATGGCGCCCGCGGCCACCGCTGACCACGTACGCTGCGGGGCACTCGAACGGTGCATTGCACACGATTCGGCCCAGAGCAAACCGGAGGAGACAACCCATGAACATCCCCAGCCTGAACTTCCACCTCGGCGAAACCATCGAGGCCCTGCGCGACACCGTGCAGGCCTTCGCAGCCAGGGAGATCACGCCCCGCGCGGCCGAGATCGACCGGGACAACCTCTTCCCGGCTGACCTGTGGAAGAAGCTGGGTGACCTGGGCCTGCACGGGATGACCGCCCCGGAAGAATACGGCGGCACCAACATGGGCTACCTCGCCCACATCATCGCGCTGGAGGAAGTCTCCCGCGCCTCGGCCTCCGTCGGCCTGTCGTACGGCGCCCACTCCAACCTGTGCATCAACCAGATCCGCCGCAACGGCACCGAAGCCCAGAAGCAGAAATACCTGCCCAAGCTGATCTCCGGCGACCACATCGGCGCGCTGGCGATGAGCGAGCCCAACGCCGGCTCCGACGTGGTGAGCATGAAGCTGCGCGCCGACAAGAAGGGCGACCGCTACGTGCTCAACGGCTCCAAGATGTGGATCACCAACGGCGGCGACGCCGACACCCTGGTGGTGTACGCCAAGACCGACATCGAAGCCGGCGCCAGGGGCATGACCGCCTTCATCGTCGAGAAGGGCTTCAAGGGCTTCACCCACGGCACCCACCTGGACAAGCTGGGCATGCGCGGCTCCAACACCTTCCCGCTGTTCTTCGACGACGTGGAAGTGCCCGAAGAGAATGTGCTGGGCGGCGTGGGTAACGGCACCAAGGTGCTGATGAGCGGCCTCGACTACGAACGCGCCGTGCTGTGCGGCGGCCCGCTGGGCATCATGGCCGCCTGCATGGACGTGGTGGTGCCCTACCTCCACGACCGCAAGCAGTTTGGCCAGAGCATCGGCGAGTTCCAGCTGATGCAGGGCAAGGTGGCCGACATGTACTCCACCTGGATGGCCAACCGGGCCTACGTGTATGCCCTCGGCCAGGCCTGTGACCGCACCGACCACGCCCGCACCCTGCGCAAGGATGCCGCTGGCGCGATCCTGTACTCCGCCGAGAAGGCCACCTGGATGGCCGGCGAGGCGATCCAGACCCTCGGCGGCGTGGGCTACACCAACGAATACGCCACCGGCCGCCTGTGGCGCGACGCCAAGCTCTACGAGATCGGCGCCGGCACCAGCGAGATCCGCCGCATGCTGATCGGCCGCGA
>NZ_CALAYQ010000144.1:0-5993 GCF_937894855.1 uncultured Zoogloea sp. | reverse complement strand
CTCTACGGGTGGATGATCCACCTATCGAGGTGTCCGAGGAAATTAGACCACTACAACCCGATGCATTCCACCGGCGCGCGGGTGAAGGCCTTCAAGGCGGCGCTCAACGGCGAGCTGGGTGACGAACCCTTCGCCCACCCCGACCTCGCCGCGGCGATGGACTTGTGCGTGTCGTGCAAGGGCTGCAAGAAGGAATGCCCCAGCGCGGTGGACATGACCCTCATCAAGACCGAATACCTCGCCCAGCGGAATGCCCGGCTCGGCCCCTCGCGGCGGGTGCGGCTGTTTGCCGGGCTGCCCCGCTGGCTGCACGCGCGGCGCTCGCTGCTCAAGCGCCTGGTGCGCCTGCGCAACGCCTCGCCGTGGCTGGCGGGGGTGGCGGAGCGCTGGCTGGGCATCTCGGCCCGGCGGCCGATCCCCGAGATCGTCGCCGACGGCTTTGCCGCGCCGGCGCTTGAAGCCACCGGCACGCGGGGCAAGGTGATGCTCTTCGTGGATACCTTCACCCACTACTACACGCCCGAAGTGGCCGAGGCGGCGCTGAAGGTGCTGCGCGCCGGCGGCTACGCGGTGGAGGTGCTGCAGCCGGTGGCCAGCGACGCCGAGCCGACGCGGCCCCTGTGCTGCGGACGCACCTATCTCTCCCAGGGCCTGGTGGATGAGGCGAAGGTGGAGGCCCAGCGGGTGATGGCCGCACTCGCCCCGGCGCTAGCCGAAGGCACCCCCATCGTCGGGCTGGAGCCCTCGTGCCTGCTGGCGCTGCGGGATGAGTTCTACAGCCTGTCCCTGGGCCCGGCGGTGGGGCAGCTCTCCAAGCAGGCCTTCCTGTTCGAGGAGTTCCTGATGCGCGAGGGCAACAAGGGGCTGAAGCTGGATCTCAAGCCCATCCCCGGCGGCCGGGCGGTGGTGCACGGCCATTGCCACCAGAAGGCCTTTGGCGCGATGAAGTCGGTGAAGAAGGTGCTCGGGTGGATCCCCGGCTTCGAGTTCGACATCGTGGACGCCAGCTGCTGCGGCATGTCCGGCAGCTTCGGGCTGGAGGCCGAGCACTACGAAGCCTCCCAGGCGATGGGCGAACTGGCGCTGCTGCCGGCCGTGCGTGCCGCTGCCGACGACGCCCCAATCATCGCCGATGGCTTCTCGTGCCGGCATCAGATCAAGGACGGCGCCGGCCGCGAGGCGATGCACGTGGCCGTGCTGCTGGCCAAGGCGCTGGGGTAGCGGCGGCGTTTGACCCAGATCGAATTGACGTTTCCTCGCCAGCAATACAATGAATCTGACATTGTGTCGATGAGGAGATGGTCATGGATGCCGATAGTCTGCAGCTGGTGCTGTACCTGCTCATGGGGTGCGCGGCGCTTGGTTTTACTGCGTGGCGTAAGCGTCGGGAGAAAGCCAACCTCGCCCTGTATGAGGGCTTGCGCGAAATTTTTTACACCACAGCCCCTGAGGACATGCTCGGCAGCGCGCCCCTCCAGCCCGGTGCTGTGGTCGGTGTTGCCATGGACTGGCCCATCAAGGACACGCAGGCGACGGTGATCGCCTGCACCGACGGTACTGGGAGCATCTACATGAAGAAGCAGGGCTCCGCCATCTGTGGCGCGTACGGTGCTGCGGATCTGGCTCGGGCGTTTGTTGCCGAGGCGGCCCGATGGGTTGACCGTGCTGAAAAGGTGGATGCTCATCCCGAGCCAGATCCTGCCACGGTGTATTTCTACATCCGCACCACGGATGCGCTATACCGCGTCAGCGACTCGGCGAGCGCGCTGCTCGTCGGCAAGGGTGCCGCCGAGCCCTTGTTTGCCGCTGGAAACGACTTGATGACGGCGCTCTTCAAGATGGCGGATACGGCTGAGAAGGTTCCGGAATAGGCCTGAGCGCCTGGACTTACTCCGTATCAAAACCCAGCAGCCGGCCGTTGATGATCTTCTCGGCGACGCCCGCCGGCACGTCGTCCATCCACGCGCCGCGGTCGCGGCGCTGGCCGGTGAGCACTTCGGCCACGTCGATGTGCAGGTGGTGCAGGTTGGCCGGCACTTCTACGTTGTCGAGGGTCACCAGCGTTGTCTCGCCGGCCCGCTGCATGTGGAGCGGCGAGACGTAAACGTGGCCGTGCAGCTGGCCAAGGCGCTGGGCTGAGGGGCCGCGCGCCCGCTCAGGGCCGGAGGTGGGTGATCCACTCCAGCAGCAGGCGGGCCACTTCGTCCGGCTGGTCGAGGGGCGAGAGGTGCCCGCAGTTCTCGACGATGCACAGCCGCAAATCCTGAATCCCGGCGGCGATCTCCGCGGCGATCGGCAGCGGGGTGATGAGGTCTTCGCGGCCGCAGATCACCAGGGTCGGGCAACGGATGTCGGCCAGGCTTGGGCGGCTGTCGGGGCGCGCCATGATCATCCGCTGCTGGCGCAGGAAGATGCCCTTGCCGAGGCTGCTCATCATCGAATGGACGACCCCGCGCACCGCCGGCTGGTTCATCCGGTCGGGGTGGGACAGGCGCGGCATCAGCTCCTCGAAGACGGCTTCGAGGTCGGTTTCGGCCAGCGTCATCAGCGCGGTGCGCGCCGCCCGGGCCTCGGGTGATTCGGGGCGGGCGGAGGTGTCGAGCAGGGCCAGGGCGGCCACCCGCTCCGGCGCCTGGCGCATGATCTCGAAGGCCACGTAGCCGCCCAGCGACAGGCCCACCAGCACGAAGGGTTCCTTCGGGGCGAGGTCGAGCACGCTCCGGGCCGCGTCGGCGATGGTCTCGGCCTGGGTGAGGTCGGCCACATCGGTGCTCGCCACCGCGGAGAGGACGTCGATCTGCTGCTGGAAGAGGCTGGCGTCATTGAGCAGGCCGGGCAGGAACAGGACGTGGGTTTGGGCTTTCATGGTGTTCTCCTTCAACGCGGATGGCCGGCCGCATCCCGGAAGCGGGACGGGGCGGGGGTGTTTCAGTGGCCGGACCTGTCCTTGCGGCTCGCTTCGAACAGGAACCAGGTGCGGCGCTCCGTTTCGTCGATCCACACTTCGATCAGGCTCGCGGTGGCGATGTCCCGGTGCTCGTTGCACAGATCATGGGCTTCGCGGAAGCGCGCGGCCAGCGTCTTGTTGTCCTCGCACAGCTCAGCAAGCATGTCGAGGGGCTCGACGTAGTCCGCGTCGTTGTCGGAAACCCGCTGCAGGCGCGCGATGTGCCCGATCGACCGGAGGGTGCTGCCGCCCAGCTTGCGGATGCGCTCGGCTACCGGATCGGTCATCGCAAAGAGCTGGTCGGCCTGGTCGTCCAGTAGCAGGTGGTAGTCGCGGAAGTGAGGGCCGCTCATGTGCCAGTGGAAGTTCTTGGTCTTGAGGTAGAGCCCGTAGATGTCGGCGAGGATGGCGTTCATGGCGCCGGCGATGTCCCGGGTGGCCTTGGCCTTCAGGTCGGTGGGCGTTGCCAGCGGGGCGTTGCGCCGGTCGGTGATGTCGTCGGATTTGCTCATGCTCGTGATCTCCATGATGTGAGTGCGGTGGTCGTGCCGTCCTGACCGGGCGGTGACGCTGGAGGCAGGGTGGCAGCGAGCACCGGCCGCGTCGGTACGCCATCGCACGTATCCGGGCCCCTCGGGCAGCCGGCCCCGGCGGAATGTTCGGCGGCGCACGGAAGGGGGGCGGCGCGAGGTTCACCATCGGTTCCGACGAGGTTGCCGCCGGTTTGCGTCCGCCCCGCCCCAAATAGGGCTATCCCGCACGGTGTCCGCTCCAGGCGGCCCACCGCTGCTCATCAGGAGGTTTCCATGAACAACCCAGTTGAATCGATCACGATCGTTGAAGGCACCGAGAGCGCCGCCCTCGGCCTCGTCTCGCGCCCCAAGCATGTGTTCTCCGCGGTCTATCCCAGCCGGGAAGAGGCCGACGGGGTGCGCCTGCAGCTCGAGGAGCGGGGCATTCGCGCCGGGCAGATCCGCATCTGCCACGAGGCGCCACCCCAGCTGGCCGACGACGGCAGCGACGATGTGCTCAAGGACGTGCTGGTGGATGGTGGCATCGGGACGCTGGTGGGCACCGGCGTCGGCGCCCTCGGCACCCTGGCCATCGTCGCGTCGGGCGTGACCCTCTTCGTGGCCAGCCCGGTGGTCGCGCCCCTCGCCATGCTGGGCTGGTTTGCCAGCATCGGCGGCGTGGTGGGGGCGGCCGTCGGCGCCAACCACAAGGAAGGGCGTTTTTCCGAGCTGGTGGCGGATGCGATCCAGGCCGGCAACACGGTGCTGGTGGTCCGCACCGATGACGACGCCGATCAGGATCTCACCCGGACCGTCCTCGAGGCCTCCTTCCGCGGACGGGACGGCACGGCCACGGAATCCCGCTGAAGCCCGTGCCGGCGTGAGGCCGATGGCCCCGCGCCGGCACGCCGCGCCTACTCGGTATCGAAGCCCAGCAGGCGGTTGCTGACGATGCGTTCGGCGACGCCCGGCGGCACGTCGTCCATCCACGCCCCGCGGCCGCGGCGCAGGCCGGTGAGCACTTCGGCCACGTCGATGTGCAGGTGGCTGTCGTCGTGGGGTTCGACGGCCAGGAGCTTCTGGTTCTCTTTCAGGAAGGTGAGCAGGTGGCGCAGGTTGGCCGGCACGTCCACGTTGTCGAGGGTCACCAGCGTCGTCTCGCCGCCCCGCTGCATGCGGGTGGGGTAAACATAAACGTGGGTGTTGTCCGGGAAGAGCTTGCCAAAGGCTTCCAGGATGCCGCCCTCCAGGCCCTCGTAATACTTCTCGTCGAACAGGTAGTTGAAGTCGCGCACCGACAGCACGATGCCGATGGGCTTCTGGGTGTAGCGGCGCAGGTAGGCGCGCAGGCGGAAGTAGCGCACGTAGTCCGAGATCATCACCGTGTAGCCCAGGGAGGCCAGCAGGTCGATGCGGGCGAGGAAATCGGCGCCATCCACGTTGTCGCCGCTGATGAGCGAGTTCATGGTGATCTCGGCCAGGGACAGGATCTCCCCTTCATCCACCGCCGCCAGCTGGCTGAACTGTTTGAGGCCGGCGCACATCATGTCCTGATTCACCAGCGTCACCGGCTTGAAGCTGCCGCGCATCACCATCACCGGCTTGCGGTAGAACAGCTCGCCCGGCACCACCACGTCGCCGGTGGGGGCAAACACCACCGCGCGGGTCAGCCAGCTGCGGATGAGGTGAAGGTTCATCAGGCGGTTTTCCACTTCCTCGAAGTAGGGGCCCGAGAAGTGGATCAGGTCCACCTCGATGCGCTCCGAGCCGAGGCCATCGGCCAGACCCTCGACCACCCAGGCCGGGTGGTGGAAGTGGTGGAAGGCCCCGTGGATCAGATTGACCCCGAGGATGCCCAGCGCTTCGGACTGCTGGGCGTTGTCGTTGTCGAGCATGCGCACGTGGAGGATCACGTCGGAGGGCTCGGCGCCCGGGTGCAGCTGCAGGCGGATGCCCACCCAGCCGTGGCATTCGTTCTTCTGCTTGAAGCTGCGCGCGGTGACGGTGGCCGCGTAGGCGAAGAAGGTGGTGTTCTTGGGCCGCACGTGGGCCAGCCGCTGCACCACCAGCGAGAACTCCTTGTCCAGCATCTGCAGCAGCCGGGACCGGCTGACGTAGCGGTCCGCGTGGCCGTAGATGTCGTCGCTCACCGCCATGTCGTAGGCCGACATGGTCTTGGCGATGGTGCCCGCCGCCGCACCCACCGAGAAGAAACGCCGCGCCACCTCCTGCCCGGCGCCGATCTCGACGATGGAGCCGTATTTGTACTTGTCGAGATTGATCGCCAGCGCTTTCTGGTCGGTGCTGAGCGTGGTGTCGCGCTTGTGCATGGTCTTCCTCCCTTTTGTTGTGTGCATGAACGAAGCCCGGCTCCGCTTCCGGGCAACGCAACCGGCCCGCCGGGCCGTGTTGCCGATGGGCATATCTTCCACTGCTTCCGGCGGCGCGTCGACGCCTTCGCAGGGCGATGCATACGGCAGGTAGATACTGTTATCCCAGTCAAGCCCCGTGGAGCGCCGGCTGGAATGTCTGGC
>NZ_CALAYQ010000143.1:0-8356 GCF_937894855.1 uncultured Zoogloea sp. | reverse complement strand
GCCAGCGCGACGGGCTACCGAGGCGCCGCCAGCGCGACGGGCGACCAAGGCGCCGCCATGTCCTGCGGAGTGTCGGGCAGCGTCCGAGGCGCGGCGGGCAACGCGCTGTTCCTCGTAGAGCGCGGCGAAGACTACGAAATCGTCAACGTTTGGGCCGGGATCGCCGGCCGGGACGGGATCGAGCCCGACACATTTTACACCTTGCGCGACGGCCAGCCCGTCAAATTGGAGGCGTAGGCAATGCACACCACCATCCCCGCGATCCTCGCAGCCGGCCTGCTCGCCGCCTGTGCGCAGTCGCCGAACAGCATCGCGCCCGTTCCGATGGGCAGCGCCTATGCCGGCATTGACTGCGCCCGCGCCGCCGCCGAGCGCAATGAGGCCGCGCAGTCCCTCGCCGCTCTTTCGAGCAAGCAGAACGGCGCGGTCGCCGGTGACGCGGTTGGCGTCTTCCTGATCGGCGTTCCCGTGGCCAGCCTGACCGGCGGCGACGTGTCCGGACAGATCGCCTTGGAAAAAGGGAGAATCGCCTCTCTGGACGCTCGCCTCATGACGTGCGGGGCGTGACCATGAAGAGCACCGCTCAGATTATCGAATTCCCGCGCGGCGAAACCGACACGTGGGCGACGACGATCCAGTGCAACACGGAACTGACGCAGCCGGCGGATAGCTCCGGCCTGATACGCGGCCTGCTGTGCGCGTTCCCGCTCGGCGCGCTGTTCTGGGCCGGCGTCTATGCGCTCTTCGTTCTGGCGGGCGCGCTGTGACCCCCCCGACGATCGTCGTCCAGACCGATGCATGGGACTGGCAGGCCTATGGCGACATCGACGAAGCCGCCGCCGACCTCGAAGACGAAAGCTGGCACCGCGTCTACCGCATCCCGGCCGACCCGCGCGATCCGGCGCCCGAGGTGAGCGGCGAGCTTATCACCGCGATCAACGACCGCCGCCGCGAGGCTGCCGAGGACCGGCATTTGCATGCCGTTTGCCGCACGCAGATGGGGATTTGATGCCCGCGAAACCGACGCTCGACGACTGCTGGCGCCCGTCGCGGGTTTTCGTCGGGCTGGAGAATGGCGAGCGCGTCGAGTTCTACCCCGTGGCGATGGAGCCAATCCATCCGGCGCCTGCCGAGTGGTCCTATTTCGCCGCGGTGAACAACCGGCCGATCCACGAACGGGACGGCGACGCCGCCGAGGCGCTGGAAGCCCTGACCGAGCTACTCATGAGGCACCACCGATGACCCCCGCCGACCACCTCGCTGCGATCAGCCGTGCCGAGCGCGAGGTACAGGCCGCGTCCGCCGCGATCAGTCTCGCCAACCTGGAGAGCGAGGACGAGGCGATCCGCGCGTATCTCGCTGCCCGCCAGCACCTGCGCGACGTGCGGGCGCGCCGCCCCACCTGAGGTTCCTCCCCACCGGCCCTTGCTTCGATGGGCCGGCAACTTCCCCCGGCCATGCGCCGGGGGGCTTTTCCCGAGGATGAAAGATGACCCGAGACGCAACCGCTGAGGCGCTGAGCCGGCAAAGCATAGCCGCGGCAAATCTGTTGGCGGAGCTTCGCACCGACGACGCCGAGCTAGCCCACGACATGATCGAGGGTGAGACAAGTCTTTTCGAAGCGCTAGCGGCTGCGATTGACGAGATCGACCAGTGCGAAATCATCGCCGATGGGTGCAAAGCGAAAGTCGAGGAAATCGGCAAGCGCCGGCATCGCGCCGACGCCCGCGCTAGCCGCATTCGCGCGCTCATCGAACAGGCGATGGCGATGGCCGACCTTTCATCGGTCAGGCTTCCCCTTGCCACGCTCTCGCTCAAGGCGACCCCGCCCAAGGTAGTGGTCAACGACGAAAGCCTGATCCCGAGCGAGTTCTGGGCGCCGCAGTCGCCAGTTCTGGACAAGAAGGCGCTGAACGACGCCGCGAAGCTTCGGGAAATCCCTGGCGTCGGGAAAACCAACGGGGGCGTCTCGCTCCAAATTCGGAGGGCCTGACATGGCAACCGCGATCCAGATAAGTGGGTTCACCGGCGCGCAACTCGCGCTGATCCGCAACACCGTTGCCGCCGATTGCAACGAGCAAGAGTTCAATCTGTTTTTCGAAGCGGCGCGCGCATACGGCCTTGACCCATTCCGGAAGCAGATCATCGCCATCGTCTTCAACAAGAAAGCGAAGGACCAATCCAAGCGGCGGATGGCAATCATCGTCAGTCGCGACGGCTACCGGGTGATCGCGCAGCGCTGCAAGAACTATCGCCCGGCCAGCGAGCCGGCGCAGATCGAAATTGACCCGAGCCTCGTATCTCCAACCAACCCGAAGGGCATCGTCAAGGCGACCGTTCGCCTCTGGCAACAGGACAACCGGGGCGAGTGGTTCCCGGTCATAGGCGAGGCATACTGGGACGAGTTCGCGGCGGTAAAGGACGAGTTCGCGGCGAACGAAAATCAGGAATGGCGCCCGACCGGCAAGCAAACCCTAGACGGCAATTGGGGTCGGATGCCGATCGTCATGATCACGAAATGCGCCGAAGCGCAGGCGCTCCGGGCTGGCTGGCCGGATCAGTTCGGCGGCATCTATGCCGAGGAGGAAATGCACCGCGCCGAGGCGGACCTGACCGCATCGGAGGCAGTGGCGCAGGAGGCCGAGAACGCCCGTGTGGCGCGAATTGGCGGGCGCGGCATCAGCTTCGCCTTCGACCATACCGGCGTTCTGGAAAGCGTCCCTGTCGGCGCAATCGCCGACCGCTGCATGGCGTTCATTCGAGATAATGACGCGGAGGCCGTTTACAGATGGTCGGTCCAGAACCGCGCCTCCCTGGCCCAATTCTGGACGGCGGCGCCGGCCGACGCTCTTGAAGTCAAGAAGGCGACGGAGGCCAAAACAGCGCCAATGACGCGAGGCGCGGCATGAGCCACGCCGAAATTATGGAGACGTTCGGCCGGCTGGAACGCGAGGCCGGCGGGGTGGCGCTGGCCGACACCAAGGCCGTGGCGCAGCAAACGGCGGACGCGCTGGGGATCACTTACGAAGCCGTTCGCGCCGCGCTCCTCGATGACATAGGGCTTTGGGGCTAATGACGACAGTCTGGGCAGAACGCACGGACGACAGGCACTTGCGGGTCTATGCCCGATTTGCCGATGATCTGAGCACATTCCCGCGCGGCGAGCGGTTGCGCGTCGTCGTGGATCTTGACCGCAACGGCAAGTTCTCTGCGCTCTATCACCTCATGCTGGGCAGACTGGCGAGGGCGATCAATCGCGGCCCGGCCAGCACCAATATCAACACGCTCAAGAAGTGGGTGAAGCTCAAGCGCGGCTGGTTCGACCTGGTGGACGTGCAACACCCGACGCTCGGCACGATGCAGGCGATCGACTACAAAAGCACCGCTTTCGCGAAGATGGGCGAGGAAGAATTCCACCGGTTCGCGGTGGATACGTGCGACCTGATCCGCGCCGAGCTGGCGCCATGGGTTTCGCAGTCGCCCGAGTGGGCCGAGATCGCGGGCATTATCGCGACGATCGCCCCGGAGGACGCGGCATGATGGCCGTTCCCAAGCCTCAGCGCCCGGTGCGCGGAACCAAAGCCTGCCGCCAGCACATGGCGCGCGTGGCGCAACTTCCGTGCTGCGTCTGCGGCCACCCCGGCCCGAGCATCGGGCACCATGTTTGCCACGATCGCTATTCGCAGAGCCGAGCCTCGGACCTGGATACGATCCCGCTTTGTGCGGCGCACCATGACGCAACATCCCCGGTCGGCCTGCATCACGCCCCTGCCGCATGGCGGGCGAGACATGGCGCGGACCATGGCTACTTGCCGGCGGTACGCGCGGCCATCCATGCTCTTGAGGGGGACGCGGAATGACCGCCGATACCGTCCGCATCGTCCTCGGCTGCGGCGCCGGGCTGACGTTCATCACCGTCGTGATGGTGGCGTGGTGAAAGTGCTCGTCGCCTGCGAATTCAGCGGCATCGTCCGGCGCGCATTCGCCGCGCGCGGGCATGACGCATGGTCGTGCGATCTGCTGCCAGCCGAGGATCGGAGCAACCGGCACATCGTCGGAGACGCGCGTGACCTGCTGCATGACGGCTGGGACATGCTCATTGTGGCCCATCCGCCCTGCACTCGCCTTTGCAATAGCGGCGTCCGCTGGCTCGCTGAGCGCGATCTATGGGCCGAGCTTGACGACGCGGCGGCGCTGTTCTCGGCGTTCTGGTGCGCCCCGATCCAGCGCGTCTGTGTCGAGAACCCGGTGATGCACCGCCACGCCAAGGCGAGGATCAGGGACTACCAGCCGCCCGCGCAGAGCATCCAGCCATGGCAATTCGGGCACGGCGAGACCAAGCGCACCTGCCTCTGGCTGCGCGGCCTTCCGCCGCTGACCCCGACCGACATTGTGGCGGGTCGCGAGGCGCGCGTTCACCGGATGCCGCCGGGCCCGGACAGGTGGCGGGAGCGGAGCCGGTTCTTCCCCGGTATCGCCGCCGCCATGGCTTCCCAATGGGGTGACGCCCCCGCGATCAACAAAGGAGACCCGCGATGACCTCCCGCCTTGGCTGGGAATGCCCCGCCTGCTCGATGATCCATGCGCCTGATGTGCGCCGCTGCGAGTGCCGCTCGACCGGCGGGGAGAGTGAGGCGCCATACGACGAGCGGGGCGACATAATCGCTCGCCTGCAAGAACGGATCGCTGAGCGCAACGGCAGTATCGACGAACTGCGCGAGGAGATCAAACGCCTGAGGGACGCAACCTCGGTGGAGCATCATCCTTTCCCAACGTCCGTCATCGCCTACACCCGTGCCAGCCCGGAGACCCCCGAATGACCGCCTCCTGGCTCATCCCCGCCGCCGCAACCGCCGCCGTTTTCCTCGCCGCGCGCCATGCCTCGCCCGACACGCGCCACGCTCTCGGGATGCCCGACGCTGCGGACATGCTGCTCTATGGCGCGGCGGCTATCGGCTCCATCGCCGCGTGGCTGGCTTGGGCTGTTTGGAGGATGCTGACGTGAAATCCGACCTGATCGACATCGAAGTCATCTACCAGACCCGCACCGAGAGGGCTGTCTGTGTCCGCGAGATAGAGGACGGCGAGGACGTATGGTTGCCGCTGTCCCAAGTGGAGGTGGATGGGCCATTCCGCCGAGGTGGCACCGTCACGCTGACCGGCCCGGAGCGTCTGCTAACCGAGAAGGGGTTGCTATGACCAAGAAGCGCCCCCGCGAGTACCGGCGCCCGTTCACTCGCGACGACGACACCGACGCGGAGATCATCTACACGCTGACCCCGTATTATCCCGCCAAAGGTCCGAGTTGGAATGATCCGGGGTATCCGGCCGAAGGTGGGAATATCGAGGATTTGGCCGCCTACGCGGACGGCGTGGAGATCGAGCTGACCCCCGCCGAAGCCGCGCGCGCCGAGGCCGAAATCTACGCCCTTCCATCGGAGCCTGATGATTGTGACGACTGCCGGGACTGAACAGCGCGCCCTGGTAGTCACGCCGGCGGATGACGGGGGGTTCATCGTGGAAATCATTCCGCGCCACGCCCGGCGGAGATGCGAGGTCGCCTTGGCCGACCTTGACGCCGCCTGCCGCCGCGCTCGGGCGACCGGCCGGGCCGAGATAACCCTGACATGGAGAAGCCCCGATGAGTGATTTCGTAGACCCACCATTGCCATGCCCCTTCTGCACGGCCGATGGGCAAGCCGGATGGGTGATAGACGACAAGGAAGGGCTGTCATTCGAGGTATCGTGTTCTCGCGATGGCGAGTGCCCGTCGCCAAAGTGGCGCGAGGCTGCTTCGGGCTATGAGACCAATGCGGAGTGCGCGGCCTCTGTCATCGGCTTCTGGAATGCGCGCGGGGTGAACCCAGACGGATGGCACGGCAGATGTGGGAAGAAACCCAAGGTTCCCGTTCTCGTATTCGTGGATCCTCCGAAGGAAACCGTCTCAGGCGTGCCCCATTTCCCGTGGGCCATCGCCCGCTGGTACCAGGCCCAATGGCGCGACGTTAGAGACGGCCGAATTTACCACGGAGTGGCCCGGTGGAGGTACCTGTGACGCCCGCACCCGAGAACCATCGCGACCATGGAGAAGCCCCAATGAATGACGCCCCCGCCGCCGCGCGGGATGCCTGGGACGCTGAGCGGGCCGCATACCCCGCGCGCCAGTCGGCGGGGGTGTGACCATGGTTGCGCGGCCGGCGCAGGAACTCATCATCGACAGCTTCGCGGGAGGCGGTGGCGCCTCCACCGGGATCGAGATGGCCCTTGGCCGCTCCCCCGATTATGCGATCAACCACGACGCGGCGGCGCTGGCACTGCACCAGGCGAACCATCCCGATACGGAGCACCTGTCCAAGAACATCTGGCAGGTTGACCCGCTCGACGTGGTGGGGCGGCGGCCGGTGGGGCTGGCGTGGTTCTCGCCCGACTGCAAGCACTTCAGCAAGGCCAAGGGCGGGGCGCCGGTGAAGCGGAACATCCGCGACCTGGCGTGGGTGGTCTGCCTCTGGGCGAAGCGGGTGAAGCCGCGCGTGATCCTGCTGGAGAACGTCGAGGAGTTTCAGACCTGGGGCCCGCTGACTGAGGATGGGCGGCCGTGCAAGGTGCGGGCCGGCGAGACGTTCAAGGCCTGGGTGAAGGAGCTTCGGCGGCATGGGTATCGCGTCGAGTGGCGCGAGATGCGCGCGTGCGACTATGGCGCGCCGACGATCCGCAAGCGGCTGTTCGTGATCGCGCGGCGGGACAAGCGGCCGATCGTCTGGCCGAAACCGACGCATGGCGCGCCGGATAGCCTGCCGGTGCGGGCCGGGAAGTTGACGCCATGGCGGACCGCTGCGGAGATCATCGACTGGTCGCTGCCTTGCCCGAGCATCTTCGACACCAGCGAAGAGATCATGCGGAAGCACGGCGTTCGGGCGAAGCGGCCGCTGGCCGATGCTACGCTGGCGCGGATCGCGCGCGGGGTGCATCGCTACGTGCTCGAGGCGGCGCAGCCGTTCCTCGTCTCCGTCGCGCATGGAGAAAGTGGCGGCCGGCGGGAATACCCTCTGGAAAGGCCCCTCGGCACGCTGACGGGATCGCGCGAGCACGCGCTCGTCTCGCCGATCGTCACCTATGCCCAGCAGGGCGGAGCGAACCGCTCGGCCGAGTCGCCGCTCCACACCATCACGGCATCCAGCAAGGACCAGAACGCCCTTGTCGCGCCCTATCTGGTCCCTCGCTATGGCGAGAGGCCTGGACAGGCTCCGCGCTGCCTGAGCGTTGATGCGCCGCTGCCGGTGGACGTGCCGACGGGCAATGGCGCCTCGCTCGTCTCAGCATTCCTAGCGCAGCATAATGGCGGCGAGCGCATGAAGAACAGCGCGGGGCGTGACGCGCGCGAGCCTCTCTCGACGCTGACCGGCGCCGGCGCGCAGCAGCAGGTTGTGGCGGCGAGCATGCTGAACCTGCGCGGCACGGATCGCGAGGGGGTCGCGGCCGATCTGCCGGTGCGGACCATCACGCAGGGATCGCACGCCGGCGTCGTTGCCGCCTTCCTCCAGAGCTACTACGGCACCGATCAGGACACGCCGCTGAGCGACCCCCTGCACACTGACACGACCAAGCCGCGCCACGGGCTGGTGACAGTCGAGATCGCAGGCCAGCCCTATGCGATCGTCGATATCGGGATGCGGATGCTGACGCCGCGGGAGCGGTTCCGGGCCCAGGGCTTTCCCGACAGCTACATCATCGACCGGGGCATCAACCCGGATGGCTCGCCGCATCCCCTGACCTTGGAGAAGCAGGGCCGTGCCTGCGGCAACAGCGTGTGCCCGCCGTTGGCCCAGGCGCTGGTCGCGGCGAATTGCGCGGACATGGTCGTGGGCGCCTCGCGCTACGCAGCTGAGTGATCTGAGCCTGTCCCCGCGAGCCGGGGGCAGCACTGAGACCACGTATCCACAAGGAGAAGACCATGGCTGGCGAGGCGGTGACTGAGAATCTTGAGGCTTCGGTGCGGGCGCTGCTCGCGGCGAAGATCGCGTATGACACCGAGGTCGATGCGGCCGTGGAGGAATACCTGCGGCACGACGATTTCGCTGCGACTCTGGATGGCTGCTACGCCTGGGGCCAAGGCGAGCCTGTCACGATCGAATTGGAGGACGAGGAATGACCGCTTACGACGACGCCTTGGACACCGATGCGCGCTGGATGACGGAGATCAAGCGGGCGTTCCCGCGCGAGCGGGCGGGCGACGTGCGCTACACGGAGCGGGCGCATGGTGAGCCTGGGACTGCGCTGCGGCGGGCGTATGACGCCTACGTGGCCGCGCGGGATGCGCTGATGGACGTGCTCGAGCGCGCCTTGCCGCCGCTCTACA